>CBDTZE010000161.1:0-5494 GCA_965364815.1 uncultured Nitriliruptoria bacterium
CGCCCCGAAGCCCGGTCGGGGTGCCCGGCCGGGGGCCGGGCGACCACCACGTCGTGTTCCCGGGGCGGGGCGAACCGCGCGGGGAGCACCAGCATCGGTTGGCCGTCGGTCAGCGCGGGCAGCATGGAATCACCACGGGCGCGCCGCAGCGACCGGTTCAGGGCCAGCGCGAGCAGCCAGGAGCTGGTGGCGACGGCGACGGATCGCCGTACTACGGTCAGCCGGAACGTCCCGTGACGTGACAAAGGAGCACCATCCAATGCGTCTCAACGATCTGAACCCGTTCCGCCCCGTGGCGGAGGTCTCGGCCCACTGCGACCTGTTCTGTGGGGTCTACTACCCCGAGCAGGCTCGTATCGAAGCCGAGTCCGTCAAGAACTGTGCCGTGAAGTACCACGACTCCGATGACGAGGTCTTCCGCGCACGCTGCATCTCCATCAAGGAGGAGCGTGCCGAGCTCGTCAAGCACCACCTGATGGTGCTGTGGGCGGACTACTTCAAGCCGCCGCACCTCGAGGAGTACCCCCAGCTCCACGAGATGTTCTGGAAGGCCATCAAGGCCGCCGGCGACGCCAAGAAGACGATGGACGTCGCTGCCGGCGACGACCTGCTCGCCCAGATCGACGCCATTGCGGAGATCTTCTGGGCCACCAAGGGCGGCAAGCCCGAGTGGCTGACGGCCTGACGCCTTCCGGGCCGGCAACGCTGGCCCGAGCGTGACACGACCCCGCCCCAGGGCGGGGTCGCGTCGTTTGCCGGCCGTACCCTCGCCCCATGGCAACCGGACGGATCGACTACCGCATGCAGCGCCGCGCGCTGCTGGCGGCGGTGCGCACCGGGGACCGGTCGCCCAGCGACGTCTGTGACGCCCACCCGAACCTGCTGCGGGCCGCCGAGCACCTCGGCGGCGACCCGGGAGACGCCTGCCCGATGTGCCGCGAGACCGGGACGATCCGGCACGTGAACTACGTCTTCCATCGTCGCGGCAAGTCCAGCCAGGGCGGCCGGGCCGTCTCCGACGAGGGCGTCAAGACCGAGTTGGCCAAGCACGGCTCCATCCGTCGGTACCTCGTCGAGGTCTGCCTGGGTTGCCAGTGGCACCACCTGCTGGAGATGGCCCAGCTGGAACGCCCGGTCCGACATCGGCCACCCGTGGCGCCCCGTCGCACGACCTCCTGACGCGCGCGGCCGGTCAAGATCCGGCATCCTGTGGTCGATGCCGCGGCTGATGCCCACGGGCACCCGACCTTCACAAGGAAAACCTGTTGGCCACCTCCGAGCTGACCCGCACGGCACAGAAGGTCAGCGACCTGGCCCGCCCCCGGGCGAGCGTCGCGGTCGTCGCCGGTGTCGTGCTGATCGGCGAACTGATCGCCTTGACGCTGACGCTGGGTGCGTCGTCACTGGGTGACGGCCAGGCCGATTCGATCATCGTCACGATCGCCGTCATCGGGGCCGCGGCCGCCGCGATCGGCCAGGTCGCACGATCCGCTGGCCACGCGACGGAGCCGGGCCACCGCTGGCTCCTGGCGGCCTGGGTCGTCGTGGCGGCGTTGGCCGCGGACGCCATGGGGCACCTGCCACTGACCCTGACCGCCAACCCCGTGGGCACGCCGGACATCGACCGCGCCCTGTGGCACGTCCTGCTCTGGACCCTGGCGCTGGCGGTCGGTGTGCTGGGGGCGGACGAATGGCCCGAGGCCAGGATCGTGCCGTACGTGGTCCTGGGAGCCATCGGAGCGGCGGGGTTGGTCGGGGGCGCCTTCGTCACCGACGGCGCCTTCCTGGGGCCGGAAGGCACCGAACCGAGCTTCGTGCTGCTCACCGCGGCCGTCCTGGCCGTCGCGGCCGTCGCGGTCGTTCGTTGGCTGTTCCGTTGGCATGTCCGCGGTGGCTGGTCGCTGACGTGGAGCGGGACCGGGCTGGTCCTGGGGACCGTGGCCGTCGTGCTGCAGTTGGCTGCGCCCTACGGCAATGACCGGATCTGGGCGGCCTCGACCGGGCTGCTGGTCTCGTCCCTGATCGTCCCGGGCCTGGGCGCACTGGCCGCCGGAACCGCCATCGCGGGAGCACACACCCTCGCTCGCCGCCAGTTGCGCGACGACCTCAGCGAGTCCGCGGTCGAGGGTGGCGGGCTGCCGCTGCTGGACGCCCTCGATGTCGAGTTGGCGCCCGTTGCCAACGCCCAGACGCTGGCGCCGATCGGGTCGTTGGCGCATGCCGTGCTGCCCGGCACCGGACTGGGCGCGGACTGGTGGCGGTCCCAGGCCGCCACGTTGGGGCTGGCGGGCAAGTTGGAGGCAGCCCTGGCCACGAAGGCGCTCCGTGCCGTCGAACGGTCCGATGACGCGAACTGGGTCATCGTTCCGATCGCGGCCGATGCGGTCGGTCCGGAGTTGATCAGCACCCTGACCGAGACGCGCACGGGAACCTTGGTCGTGGTCCTGCGCGGCAGTGACCGGGCCATGCTCCGAGGCATCCCGATGCTGCGCGCCGCCGGCGTGACCTGCGGGATCTGGATCAGCAACCTCGACGTGCGCCTGCTCGAGGCACTGGACGGCGCCGAGGTGTCGTTGCTGGTCCTGGACCGCGGACTCGTCGCCGGCATCGCCACGGATGCGATGCGTCGCTCCGTGGTCGAGGGCGTGATGCGCCACGCCGACGACCGCTCCATCGCCGTGCTCGCCGAGGGCGTCGACGACCGCGGCGACCTCGAGGTCGCCGCAGAACTCGGCCTGCGTTACGTCTCGGGCGAGGTCGCGCGCCGCGTGGACGTCACGGCCCGGCCGGATGCGACGCCGCAGCCCGATGCCGCGGTGCTCGGCCTCATCGAGGCAGCAGGGCTCCGAGAATCCCCAGAACCAGACCAAACGTGACGCCGAGGGCGGAGTCGATCGCCCCGACCAGCCCCAGCAGGAGCAGTGCCAGCCCGCTGATCATCAGTGCGGGGCCCAGGGCGCGGCCGGAGTCGGGGTCGTCCTTGTCCACCTCGACCTGCAGGCGACCGGTCCGGTCGGTCCAGATCTCGGTCGGGGCGTCCAGCCAGCCGGGGTGCGTCCCGCCCATGCCCATGAGGTCGGCCATGGCCTCCCGGCCCAGGCCATGCAGGAACTGCGGCCAGCCGCTGTAGAGCTGTGAGGCGACGTCGTCACGCCAGGCCGCGTCGACACGGATGGCGTACTCGTCGTCCTCGGGCTTCTCGAAGTCGTAGTCGATGCCCTTGGCGCGCAGGAGCTCCAGCACGCGGGTTCCAACCGGGAGGGCGAACCGACCCAGGTGGCGGGTGCGGATCTGTGCGGGACCACCCGGCACGACCAGCCGGATGGCGCAGTCGCTGCAGGTGAGGATCCCGTCCTCGTACTCCGCGCCACAGTCGGGGCAGATCAGCCGGTCGACCACGTGTCTGCTCCTGGTGTCCGGTTGGTCCGTCGTACGAGCCCAAGGTTCGCACGCCCGGGCGACTTCGCCCGTTGCCGCGCGCGGGGCGCGGCCCGGTCGTCAGCGTTCGTGGCCCTCGTCCACGTCCTCGACGGGTGTGATGTCGACCGGGTCGTCGCCCAGGAGCAGGGCGGGATCGATCAACCCCAGGGCCTGGTCCTGCACGGCCGGCAGGTCACTCTTGGCTATTGGCAGCGAGCCGTCCTCGGGGCAGATGTTCTCCCAAGGGTCCAAGGTGCGCCGACAGACGGGGCACGCCTTCTGTTTCAGGGAGACGGGCATGCCGTCTTCCTCATCCTCTTCACGCGGCTTGAACAGGCTCAAAACAGCCCTCCTCGGTCGAATTACGCAGTCTAGGTGGGAACAGGTGGCAGCGCGCGACGGCGTGGCGTGGTGCGGTGGTGGCCCGATCCGGGCGTGTTGCGCACAAATCGGACACTTCGGGTGGTGGATCAGTGACAAACAGCGATGAAGTAGTTACTTTGAGTGAGTACCAATCACTCTGTGCAGTCACAAAGGCCCAAGAACATGTCCCGCAGCCGCCGCCAGCGCACCGCCCTCCTGGGTGGCCTGTTGGCGTTCGCGCTGCCCGGACTGGTCGCTGCGGCCCCGGCCGCCACCCAGGTGGAACTGCTGGTCCGTCCCGCAACCACCGTCGCCGCCGTCACGGCAGACCTCGACCGCCTCGGCGGCGAGATCCTCTCGTCGCACGACGCCGTGGGCCTCCTGCACGTCCGTCTCCCGCAGAACGCGGTCGCCAGCCTCGAGGCCGACAGCGACGTTGCCGGGCTCTCGCCTGCCGACGCCGTCACGTTCGCCGCCGACTCCTCCTCGCCCCGCACCGTGGGCGTCCCGGTGACCATCGCCGCCCAGTCCGTCGGCGCCGACAAGTTCACCGGCAACCAGATCGACGGCGCTGGCATCGACATCGCCGTCATCGACACCGGCATCGCCGACCACCCCGCCCTCGCGGGCCGCGTGGTCAAGGGGCCGGACCTGTCCTTCGACGGTCGCAACCCCGACCTGGCCGGCACCGACGGCTACGGCCACGGCACGCACCTCGCCGGGATCATGGTCGGAAAGGCCGCCGGCCTGCAGGGGATCGCCACCGGCGCTCGCCTGGTCGACGTCCGCGTGGGTGACTCCGGTGGCGCCGCCGACGTGTCCCAGGTCATCGCCGCACTTGACTGGACCATCGCCAACGCCCACACCGACGGTCGCAACATCCGCGTCGTCAACCTGGCCTTCGGCACACCGTCCACCCAGCACTGGTCCATCGACCCGCTTGCGTACGCCGTCGAGGCAGCCTGGCGCAGCGGCCTGGTCGTCGTCACGGCCGTCGGCAACGACGGTTCGACCGGCAATGGCGTCGCGAACCCGGCCTCCCACCCCCTGGTCCTCGCCATCGGCGCGACGGACACGCACGGCACGGCGTCCACCAAGGACGACACCATGGCGTCGTTCTCCCAGGAGGGCACCGCCCAGCGCAGCCCCGACCTCGTCGCCCCGGGCGCGTCGCTCCTGAGCGTCGTCCCGCAGGGCAGCACGCTGGCGCGCCAGTACCCCGACGCCTTCCGCAATGGCCTCTTCGTCGGCAGCGGCACATCACAGGCCACCGCGGTCGTCTCCGCGTCGGTCGCACTCCTGCTGCAGTCCTTCCCGGACCTGACGCCGGACGAGGTCAAGGCCGCACTTCGCAGCACCGGCAAGGACATCGCCCCGGGCGAGACCCTCGATGGCGCCGGGCGCATGAACGTCGGCAAGGCACACAAGGATGCTGGCGGCGCGTGGGGTGCTGTCCAGACCGTCCGTTCCGCTGACGGTTCCGGTTCGCTGGAAGCTTCACGGGGCGGACGAAACGTCGAACTCGTGCTCGAGGACGGCTCGACCGTCCTGCTCGAGGGGGAAATGACCTTCACCGGTTCCGAGTGGACCGGCGAAGCCTGGGCCGGTTCCAACTGGCAGGGGTCGAACTGGCAGGGGTCGAACTGGCAGGGGTCGAACTGGCAGGGGTCGAACTGGCAGGGGTCGAACTGGCAGGGGTCGAACTGGCAGG
>CBDTZE010000162.1:0-5488 GCA_965364815.1 uncultured Nitriliruptoria bacterium
AGGGATCCGGCATGGCCAGGCAGGCGCGCAGCTGGCTCCGCCCCGCGGGTCACGTGGGACGCGAGCACCGGTTCTCCCAGCGCCAACTCCAAGCGGTCCTCGACGATGCCCTGGCCGACCCGGTCACGCGCCGGGTCCTGCGTCACGTTGCTGGATGCGACGACTGCCAGCACGATGCCCGGGTCTGGCGTGACGTGAAGTTGGCCGTGCACCGCGTCGCGGTCGCCATGGACCCGATGGCCATCGTGCGGGCGCGCCAGCACCTCGACCGCCTCCGCCTCGAACCGTGAAACGGCGAGCCTGACCGCGGCGGACTGCCACACTCGCCACATGACCACCGACCAGCGCCGAGCCCTGACCCTCCTGGGGGTCGCGGTGCTGTTGGCCATGACGACCTGGTTCTCCGCCAGCGCCGTCATCCCGCAACTGCGCGTCGAGTGGTCACTGTCCAGCTCCGCCGGTGCCTGGCTGACGATCGCCGTGCAACTGGGTTTCGTGGTCGGGGCGCTGGCCTCGGCCGCCCTCACGCTGTCGGACCGGGTGCCGCCCCGTCGACTGTTGCTGCTGGGCTCCCTGGGAGCCGCCGCGGCCAACCTCGCCCTGCTCGGCGTCGACTCGGCCGGGCCGGCGATCGCCCTGCGGTTCCTCACGGGCGCAGCCCTGAGCGCCGTCTATCCGCCCAGCCTGAAGGCCATCGCGACGTGGTTCGCCACGGGGCGCGGGCTGGCACTCGGTGTCATGGTCGGGGCGTTGACCGTCGGCTCCGCGGTCCCCCACCTGGTCAATGCCCTCGGCGGGCTGGACTGGCGGACCGTGATCGTGGCGACCAGCGCGCTGACGGTCGCCGGAGGCCTCCTGGCCGAGTTCGCCGTCGCCGACGGTCCGCACCGCTTCCCCAGCGCCCCGTTCGAACCGCGCCAGGCCCTGGCCGTCCTGCGCGACCGCCGCGTGCTGCTGGCCTCGGCCGGCTACTTCGGCCACATGTGGGAGCTCTACGCGATGTGGGCGTGGATCGGCGTGTTCTTCGCGGACACCTACGCCGACCAGGGCGTGACGCTGGACGGCCGCTGGGCCTCGCTGACCGCCTTCGCCGTCATCGGTGTCGGCGGGGTCGGGTGCGTCGTTGGCGGACGACTGGCCGACCGCCGAGGCCGACCGTGGCTGACGTCGGTCGCCATGGGCGCGTCCGGCGCCATGGCCCTGGTGATCGGCGCCTCGACCGCCCTGCCCATCGCCGTGACGATCGCCGTGGCCCTCATCTGGGGATTCTGGGTGGTCGCCGACTCAGCGCAGTTCTCCACGCTGGTCACCGAGGTGGCCGACCAGCGCTACGTCGGGACGGCGCTGACCGTGCAGTTGGCACTGGGTTTCGTGCTCACGGTCGTGACCATCTGGCTCATCCCGGTCCTGCGCGATGCCTGGTCGTGGCGCTGGGCCTTCGTGCTGCTGGTCCCCGGACCGGTGCTGGGCGTCTGGGCGATGCAGCGGCTCCAGGCGCTGATGGACAGGGAACAGGCCGCCGCCGTGGGCGGTTCCCCCACCGCTGCCTGACAGGAGTCACCCCATCGCCATTCGTCGCGTACATGCACTGGCCGCTGTCCTCGTGCTCGGCCTCGCCGCCTGCGCCGACTCCGGTGACGAAGGATCCGTGGAGGCTGCCCCGACCCCGACCGGAGAGCGCGTCCTGTCCATCGACGGCGAGTGCACCCCCACCACGCAACTGCCCGGCGGCCTCGTGGAGAGCGGTCCGCGCGACGACATCCTGCCCTTCCCCTGGGAGTACAGCGCCGACGAGGTCCGCACCTTCGAGGACTTCAACGAGCGGGACATCGTCAGCGGTGGACCGCCGCCGGACGGCATCGCGCCCATCGAGGTCGAGATGGCCTGCTTCGACACGGTCGAGGTGGCGGACGCCGACCTGACCGACGACGCCCCGGTCCTGGTGGTCGAGGTCAACGGTGACCTGCGCGCCTACCCCTTGGGCATCATGACGCAGCACGAGATCGCCAACGACGTCATCGGTGGCGTCCCGGTCGTCGTGACCTACTGCCCGCTGTGCAACTCCGGCCTGGCGTTCTCCCGGTCGGTTGGTGGCGAGGTCCTGACGTTCGGCACCAGCGGACGCCTGTTCCAGTCCAACCTCGTCATGTACGACCGCCAGCACCACAACCTGTGGTCACAGTTCAACGGCCTGGCCGTCGTGGGCTCGGTGGACAACGACCTCACGGGGACGGTCCTCGAACGGATCCCGACGTCGCTGCTGGGCTGGTCGGAGTTCAAGGCGCTTGCGCCCGACGGCCTGGTGCTGTCGCAGGACGTGGACGCCACGCGCGACTACAACCGCAACCCGTACCCGGGCTACGACGAGATCGGGATCGGCTTCGGACTCTTCAAGGGGGAGACGGACGACCGTCTCCCGGCGAACACCCGGGTCGTCGGCCTGGGCGTCGACGACGCCCCGATCGCGATCCCGCTCGAGCGACTGATGAACGACCGCGTCGTGGTCGTCGACCTCGGCGGGACACCGGTGTCGGTGTGGTGGTCACCCGGAGCATCCAGCGCCCTGGACTCGCGAGCCGTCGACGGTGGTCGCGATGTCGGGCAGACCGCCTCGGTCGTCGCCCTCGCGCCCGACGGCACCGACCTGACCTTCCGGCAGGACCCGGAGCGCCCTTCGACGTTCCTCGATGACCAGACGGGAAGTCGTTGGGACCTGCTGGGCCGCGCGATCGAAGGCGAGTTGGAGGGGACACAACTCGAGGTCGTTCCCCGCGACGACACCTTCTGGTTCGTCTGGTTCGCGTTCCAGCCCGAGACCGTCGTCGCGGGCGGTGCGGCCTGACCTCGGCCGCGTCTCGGCGCGCGCGCAGGACGATCGGGTTGGTGCGTCGCTGCACGCGGTCGTATCCTGCGCCCTTCGCAGGACCATGGTGGCTGTAGCTCAGCTCGGTTAGAGCGCTTGGTTGTGATCCAAGAGGCCGGGGGTTCAAGTCCCCTCAGCCACCCCATTGACATGCGCCCGCTTCGGCGGGCACCAAAACACGTCACCAACTGGTGGTCGCGGTCGGTACCTTCCGCGACACCATGCACCGCTAGCTCAACTGGTCAGAGCATCCGGCTCTTAACCGGCAGGTTCGGGGTTCGAGTCCCTGGCGGTGCACGAACGAGGCCCTCGCCACTGGCGAGGGCCTCCGCCGTTTTGACTGACCCGGTCCCGGGAGGCGGCGATTGACGCCGGTTCAGTGCGCCTCAGCCGGCCGTACGACGTCGAGGATCGCGTGGGCGCGACGAAGGTCGGTCGGGATCTGTTCGGTCAGGACGTCGAGGGCATGGCGCAGGACGCTGGGATCGACGTTGCGGTTCTGGAGCACCCGGGCCAACCAGTCGAGGAACTCCTGCATCAACCGGTGGTCGCTGGACAGCACCGCGGCGGCGAGGAACTCCACGATGAATCGCGCATCGGAACGTGTGTGTCGCAGCAGGACCTCGCCGTAGTCGGCCAGTTTCGGCCAGGCCTCCATGAGCCGGTCCATGATGCTGTCCACCAACTCGCCCATGGCTCCAAGGAGCACGAGGTGTTCGGCCTCGTCGGAGACGACCTGCGCCAACTCGCGGGGCGGGTCGCTGATCCACCCCTCCAGCAGCGTGTCGAGCGCGTCGACGTCCGTGCACCAGGCGTCGGCACCAAGGTGGTCCGCGCGTCGGGCGTCGTCCCCGACCGCTCTCCCGCCGAGGACCACGGGAACGCCAGCCGCATGGGATGCACGGATCGTGCGTGTGGCCCCGAAGAACGACAGCGGGATCTGGCTGGTCGCGACCAGCGCCACGAACTGGCCGCCCTCGAGGAAGGACCGCAGGTGCTCGGCCGGGGTCGAGGCACCGAGGAAGACGGTCTCCCACCCGCGCAGTCGCAGGCGTTCGTTGAGCATGCGCGAGGGCAGGGAATGCCGCTCGTCCTCGACGCAGGCGACGACCAGGCGGCCCCGCCAGCCCGTGGTGTTGGCGCGAGCCGAGACCAGGGACAGGACGGTCTCCACGACCGCCGTCGCGGCGTGTTCCTGCGCAACGGACCAGTCATTGACCTCCCAGGCGAGCCCCACCCGCAACTGCACCGGCACCAGCAGGTCCGAGATGATGTCCTCGGGGCTGACCCCTGCGTGCAGCAGCACCCGGATGGTCTCCATGGCTGGGGCGACCGAGCCGTGCTCGGCCTGACCGAACAGCGCATCGACGTCCTGGGCGGACACCTTCGGTGTGGCCGCGCCTGCGGATTCACTGGACGTCACGCCGCACCCTGCTTTCCTTCGAGATCAACCACGAAACGAGCCTAGGGTCGCCTACGGTTGCAGGTCCCTCCAGCGAGCCCCAACGGCACAGGTCGTCCGTGCAAAGTCACCCACAGGCCCCCACGCTCGACCAGCTTCGGCGCGCACCGAAGGTCGTGCTCCACGACCACCTCGACGGCGGCCTGCGGGCCGCCACCGTCATCGACCTGGCGCACCAGGTCGGCTACGCGGGACTGCCGACCGACGACCCGGCCCTGCTCGACGCGTGGTTCCGGACGGGCGCCGACCAGGGCGACCTGGTGCTCTACCTGGCCGGGTTCGACCACACGTGCGCCGTCATGCAGACGGCGGATGCGCTGCACCGCGTGGCACGAGAGTTCGTCGAGGACCTGGCCGCCGACGGCGTGGTGCACGCCGAGGTCCGGTTCGCTCCGGAACGGCACACCGCCGCCGGTCTCGACCTCGACGGGGTGATGGAGGCGGTCGTGGACGGCCTGGCCGCCGGCAGCGCCGCCACCGGGACCTCCACGGGCACGCTCGTGACCATCATGCGGTCCGGCCCGAACGCCGTGGCCGTGGCGGAGTTGGCCGTGCGCTGGCGCGACCGGACGTCAGGGCGCGATGGTGGCGTCGTGGGGTTGGACCTCGCCGGGCCGGAGGACGGTTTCCCGCCGACCGACCACCTCGAAGGCTTCGACCTGTGCCACCGTGCGGGGCTCCCCGTCACGGTGCATGCCGGCGAGGCCGCCGGGCTGGCCTCGATCGAGGCCGCCCTGTCCCCCTGCGGCGCCGCCCGCATCGGCCACGGCGTCCGGATCATCGACGACATCTCGATCGTCGACGGCGCCGCCAAGTTGGGGAGACTGGCGACGGCCGTCCGTGATCGGGGCATCCCGCTGGAACTGTGCCCCACCTCCAACGTCCACACGGGCGCGGTTGCCTCATTGGGCGACCATCCGCTCCCTGTGCTGCGCGACCTCGGGTTCACTGTCACCCTGAACCCCGACGACAAACTGATGAGCGGCATCAGCGTCACCTCGGAACACGAGGCCGCCGTCGCGCATTGGGGATGGGGACCAGCGGACCTCGAGCAGGTCGCGATCACCGCCGCCGAGGTTGCCTTCCTTCCCGCGTCGTCCCGCCGTCGCCTCGTCGACGACGTCATCCGGCCCGGCTGGGCCGCCCTCCGCGAGGAGCCCACT
>CBDTZE010000163.1:0-5447 GCA_965364815.1 uncultured Nitriliruptoria bacterium
AATGGGTTTAGAAATGATGACGGTGTTTTCGTTGCCCCGGACGTATCAGCATTTGAATTAGAATTTAGCGGGAATATAACTGGAGCAACAATTACTCCGGACCGCCGCAAGGCGTTCGACCCGGCGAAGCTCGCGTTCACGTGACTCCGCCTCGCGGGCCGAGCGCAGCTGGTTGATCAGGCCCTGGCGGTCGACGGCGTACCGGATGGCTCGCGCCAGCAGGTCGGCCGTCATGGCGTCCTTGACCAGGTACTCCTGGGCTCCCAGCGCCAGGGCCTCCTGCGCAAGGTGCTGGTCCTCCAGGGCCGTCAAGATCATCAGGGCCGTCGCGGCGCTCTGCTCGACGAAGTGCCGCACCGTCCCCAGCCCCTTGGAGTCGGGCAGGCCGAGGTCCAACAGGGTGGCCGCGGGACGGTGCTCGTTGCAGTACTCGATCGCCTCGGCGAGGGTCGAGACGGCGTGCACGATGAACTCGGTCTCGCGGTTGTCGGCCAACATGCGGGACACGAGCTCAACGAAGGCGGCCTCGTCCTCGACCATCAGCACGTCGATCGACAGTCGCGTGAACCGGTCCGCTTCCTTCATCACGTGAGCACCGACGCCTTCCAAACAGAGGTGCCTCCGCCGACCGGCCGAGGCGGGACTGACCCTATCCGACACCGCCGGGGTTGCGGCCCGTGTGTGCCACTCGCGGGACCGCTGGACCCGTCAGGACCTCAGGCCGGCCAGAACGGTCCGAAACGATCAGCATCGCCACCAGGAATCGGGCACATCGACCCGTGGTCCGAGCGCTTCCGTGCCAACCCGGACAAAGCGCTCAGCCGGCGAGCAGCCGACTCACCGCTTCGGGCAGGGACAGGTCACCGATCACGCGCTGCTCCGGGCCGGGACCGCGCCGCACCAGCGTGGGCGTGGCCAGAATGCGGTCCACGTCACCGCGAACCGGGTCCTCGATCAAGTCGACGACCTCGAGCACGACCTCGATGTCATGCTGTTCGATCAACCGTCGCAGATTGCGTACGGCACGTGCGGATCGGTGAGATCCGCCCATGACGTACAGCGTGAGGTTCAGCGGCAACGTGAAAGGCTCCCGCTCGGCAGGTCGACGGTCGGAAGGTACAGCCGACCTTCGTTCCCGTCGCCAAAGGTCGCCCGGACATTAGGGGACCTGCCTGACCGGGCGCGTCGCATGTGCGCCGTACGGTGTCGACCAGACACCTGTTCGACCGCACCAGGCAGGTGCGCACGTCCCGGGACGAAGACCTTGACCGACTATCGCGCCAGCAACATCAGCGTCCTCAAGGGCCTGGAGGGCGTTCGACGACGTCCGGCCATGTACATCGGCTCGACCGATGTCCGGGGTCTGCACCACCTGGTCTGGGAGGTTGTCGACAACTCTGTCGACGAGCACCTCGCGGGTGTCGGCAAGAAGATCGTCGTACGCCTCTTGGCCGATGGCGGCTGCGAGGTCGCCGACAACGGTCGCGGAATCCCCGTCGAGAACCACCCGACGGAGAAGAAACCGGCCGTCGAGGTCGCGCTCACCACGTTGCACGCCGGTGGCAAGTTCGACAGTCAGTCCTACGCGGTGTCCGGCGGACTGCACGGCGTCGGCATCTCCGTGGTCAATGCCCTGTCCTCCCGAACCGAGGTCGAGGTCCGTCGTGAGGGATCGCTCTGGCTGATCGACTTCGCGCGCGGCGACCTGGCGAAGAAGCTCTCGAAGTCCCGCAAGGCGATCAAGGGCACCGGGACGCTGGTCCGGTTCTGGCCGGACGAAGAGATCTTCGACACCCTCGACTTCACTTGGGAGACGATCGCGACGCGTCTGCGGGAGACCGCCTTCCTGAACCCGGGACTGGCCTGCGTGCTGGTCGACGAACGCGAGGGCCGCAAACGCTCGGAGACCTGGGAGTTCAAGAACGGCCTGCAGGACTTCGTGACGCTGCTGCTCAAGGAACGCGACCCGCTGGTCCCCACCATCGAGGTCCACACCGAGGCAGAGATCGACGGCGTGAAGATGGCGCTCGATGCCGCCTTCACCTGGACCGAGGGCTTCCACGACGACCACACCCGCTCCTACGTCAACATCGTGCGGACCGCCGACGGCGGCACGCACGAAGAAGGCTTCCGGACCGCGGTGACCCGCGTCTTCAAGGACTTCGCCAAGACGTCGTCCGGCCTGACCAAGAAGGACCCGTCGCTGGAGGGCTCCGACCTGCGTGAGGGCCTCGTCGCCGTGATCTCGGTCAAGCTGCCCGACCCGCAGTTCGAGGGGCAGACCAAGGGCCGGCTGGGCTCCGCCTCCGCCAAGACCTTCGTCGAGCAGGCGGTGTCGGAGGCGCTGAAGGAATGGCTGGCCAAGAACAAGGCTGGCGGCAACAAGATCGTCAAGCGCGCCGTCGTCGCGGCCCGCTCACGCAAGGCCGCCAAGGCCGCGCGCGACATGACTCGCCGCAAGGGGCTGTTGGACTCCAACAGTGCCGGCCTGCCGGGCAAGCTCGCCGACTGCACGTCCCGCGACCCGGAGGAGACCGAGCTCTACGTGGTCGAGGGAGACTCGGCCGGCGGCTCGTCCAAGCAGGCGCGCGACCGCCACACGCAGGCGATCCTCCCCCTGCGCGGCAAGGTCCTGAACGTGTGGACCCGGCAGATGGACAAGATCCTCGCCAACGCGGAGATCCAGGCACTCATCAAGGCCATCGGCACCGGCGTGCACCCCAGCTACGACGCCTCGGGGCGCCGGTACGGGAAGATCATCCTGATGGCCGACGCCGACGTCGACGGCGGTCACATCACCGCGCTGCTGCTGACCTTCTTCCAGAAGTGCATGCCGGAGCTGATCGACGACGGCCGCCTGTACCTGGCGCAGCCGCCGCTCTATCAACTGCGCAAGGGCTCCACGATCGCGTACGCGATGAGCGACCGAGAGCGCGACAAGCTCCTGAAGTCGACCTTCAAGAAGTACACGACGGTCGACGTGCAGCGCTTCAAGGGCCTTGGCGAGATGGACCCCGAACAGCTCTGGGCCACCACGATGGACCCGGCCCGCCGCACGCTGCTGCGCATCGGGCACGAGGACAAGTCCGAGGTCGAGGACGTCTTCGACGAACTCATGGGCAACAGCGCGGAACGCCGGCGCGACTGGATCATCGCGAACGCCAAGTTCGCCGACAACCTGGACGTCTGATGGCAACGCAACAGTCTCTGGGCAACGTGCAGGACGTCTCCATCGAGAGCCGCGTCCGCCAGACCTTCCTCGACTACTCGATGTCGGTCATCGTGGGGCGCGCCCTGCCGGACGTGCGCGACGGGCTCAAGCCGGTGCAGCGCCGCATCCTGTACTCGATGTGGGAGTCGGGCCTGCACCCCGACCGGCCGTACCGCAAGTGCGCGTCCGCCGTCGGTGAGGTCATGAAGAAGTACCACCCGCACGGTGACAGCTCGATCTACGACGCGCTGGTCCGCATGGGCCAGGACTGGTCGATCCGCGAGCTCCTCGTCGACGGTCACGGCAACTTCGGCTCCGTCGACGGCGACCCCCCGGCCGCCATGCGTTACACGGAGGCCCGCGTCTCGCAGTTGGCCATGGAGCTCCTGGCCGGCATCGCCGAGGACACCGTCGACTTCGTCCCGAACTACGACGGCTACGACGAGGAACCGACCGTCGTCCCGGCCCGGTTCCCCAACCTGCTGGTCAACGGTGCCACCGGCATCGCGGTCGGCATGGCGACCAACATCGCGCCGCACAACCTCGGCGAGGCCATCGACGCGGCGCTGCTGCTGCTCAAGCGCCCCGACGCCGACCTCGCCAAGGTCATGGAGGTCATGCCTGCGCCGGACTTCCCCACCGGTGCCCGCATCATCCACACCGACGGGATCCGCGACGCCATGGCGTCGGGGCGTGGCCCGATCACCATGGAGGCCGTCGCCACCACGGAGGTCCGCAGCGGCAACCTGCCACGGATCATCATCACCGAGATCCCCTACCAGGTGAACAAGGCGTCCCTGCTGGAGAAGATCGCGAAGATGGTCGGGGAACGCAAGTTCCCGGCGATCCGCGACCTGCGTGACGAATCCAGCCGCGACGGCATGCGCATCGTCATCGAACTCAAGCGTGGCGAAGACCCCGGCGCGGTCCTTGCCAAGCTCTACGCCAAGACCGAACTGCGCACCAACTTCAACGTGAACTTCGTGGCCCTGGTGGACCGGGCCCCCCAGACGTTGGGCGTCCTCGACGCGCTGCGGCACTACCTCGCCCACCAGCGGGTCGTGCTGACACGCCGGACCAACTTCCGCCTGCAGAAGGCGCAGCGCCGGGCCCACATCCTCGAAGGTCTGCTCAAGGCCCTGGACCACCTCGACGAGGTCATCGCACTGATCCGGGCCAGCGACTCGTCCGGCGAGGCCAAGACCAACCTGATGACGACCTTCGGGTTCTCGGAGGTCCAGGCGCAGGCTGTCCTGGAGATGCAACTTCGCCGCTTGGCCCGGCTGGAACGGGCCGACCTCGAGGACGAGTACCAGCAGTTGATGGAGATCATCACCGCGCTGCAGGCCATCCTCGCCGACCCGGAGAAGCTCGACCAGGTCCTCGCCGAGGAGCTGCGCGAGATCAAGCGCGTCCACGCGACGCCCCGACGCTCGCGGATCGTCGCGGAGGGCATCGAGCCCGACAAGGTGCTCGTTGGTGGGACCGAGGCCGGGTTCGAGGCCCAGGACATCACCGTCGTCATCACCCGTGCCGGCTACGTCAAGCCCATGCTCCAGCGCCGCACCACCCCCGCCCACAAGCACGTGAGCGACCCGGTCGTCGCGGCCATCCGATGCACCACCGACGCCAAGCTTCTGCTTGTCGACGCGGGCGGCACAGGCTGGCGCATCGACGTCGCCGACTTCCCCGTCGTGCAGGCCCGCCAGCGCGGCACGCTCGCCGCGCAGGTGCTGGGCACCGGCCCGGACCAGCCAGTCATCGGCGCGGTGCCCCTGGTCGCGGGCGCCAGCGTGCTCACCGTCTCTGTGGGCGGACAGGTCAAGCGCACCGCCTCCGAGGACTTCGATTCCCGGACCCGGTCGCTGCAGGCCTCCGGGGTCAAGACCGGCGACCGCCTCATGGCCGCGACGCTGGTCCGCGACGGCGACCACATCCTGCTGGCGACCGATGCCGGACAGATCACCCGCTTCGCCGCGGACGAGATCCGCGTCATGGGCCGCTCCGCCAGCGGTGTCGCGGGAATGAACGTCGGCAAGGCCAAGGTCGTCGCCGTGTCGGTCGCACCGGGCGGGTCCGACGAGGCCGAGGTCATCACCATCGGCGCCGACGGCACCGCCAAGCGGACCCCGCTGGGCGAGTACGCCACCAAGGGCCGCGGCGGCAAGGGCGTCCAGGCCGGCGCGGAACCGCTGGTCTGGGCAGGTGTCGCCACGGACGTCCACGTCCACGGCGA
>CBDTZE010000164.1:0-5401 GCA_965364815.1 uncultured Nitriliruptoria bacterium
GGTCCTCGACTTGCATTGGCGTGGCGTTAGCATCGATGACACGGACGACCCGTTGGGCAGCTGGTGAGCACGAGCATGGCCTGGAGCCACGAAGAGGGCGCCACTGCGGTGGAGTACGGCCTGATCGTGGCCGCCATCGCCGGCCTGATCGCGGCCGTCATCATCGGTCTGGGCGGCCAGGTCAAGGACGGGTTCTGCGCCACGTCCTCCGGGATGTCGCAGGCCGTGTCGACCACGAACCCGAACTGCTGACGGCCCGACCGGGCCACCGTCCGGTCCGTCGATATGGGTCAAAAGTCCCGTCCTGAACGCGACTCCGGGCTTGCCGAGTTCGGTCCTGACGGTGCATGTCCGTCGCGGACCGGGCCCTACCGTTGAACATGACCCGCGGAATGTGCGGGCCGCTCGCCGACCGACACGGTCGGACCCCCACCGAACGACCACCCCGCACCCCAGGGACCAACACCTGGTCCGTCCACAGGAGAATCCCATGCTTGAGCGCATCCGCGCCGCCGCCCGCCAAGAAGAGGGCGCAACCGCCGTCGAGTACGGCCTGATCGTTGCCGCCATCGCGGCGCTGATCGTCCTCGTCGTGCTGGTTCTGGGTCGCCAGGTCCAAGAAGGCTTCTGCGACACGTCCTCGGCGCTGTCCCAGTCCAGCTCGATCACGACCACCGCTGGCACTGCCTGCCCCTGATGGCTGCAGCACACCGTTGACCGGTGTCGGGCGTTCCCTCGCCCGACACCGGGCTGCTTTTGTCGTCACAACCTGCGACGAGCGACTGCCCGACACACCTAGGGTGCGACTGTTGCGAGCCGCCACTGTCCGAGACCAGGATCGCGCGTGAACAAGTTGCTTGACCGCGTCCCGGGGCGCGCCTTCGCCGTCCTGCTTGCCGTGATCCTCGGTGTGATCTCCGTCATTGCCCTCAACCAGGTGACGAATCAGCAGAAGAACGCCGCCACGGACGAACTGGGCGTCGTGCAGGTCTGGCGCGTCCTGCGTGACCTTCCCGCCGGCACCCTCGCCGTCGACCTCGTCGAGAACAGCGCGAACGCGGCAGACGGCAGCTTCCAACCGGAACAACTCGTGACCCGCACCGAGGCGCTGGTCGACAGCCTTCCGCTGGGGGCCATCACGGCTCCGGCGCTGGAGAGCGGGATCAGCGGCTTCCTCGCCCGCGACCTGCGCGCCGGCGAAATCCTCTTCGACCAGATGTTCATCCAGGTGCAGCCCGCAGCGAACGCCTTCGAGGTCCCCGCAGGCCAGGTCGCCATCTCCGTCGATGTGGACGTCACCCAAGGTGTCGCAAACTTCCTCGACGTCGGTGACCGCATCGGCATCCTCGCCACAGTGGGCGGCGCACGCGCCGACGCCGAGGGCGCGGGATCGTCCGAGGCAGCCACCCGCTTCCTGCTCCAGAACGTCCAGATCCTCGCGATCGGTCGACGCGTCACCGCCGCCACCGCGGACGCCAACAAGGAAACCGTCGTGCGCGACGACGGCTCGCTCACCCTGACCGTTGCGCTGGACGCGTCCGATGCCGAGCGGCTGGTCTACGCCGCCTCCAACGGCGCGCTCTACATCGCCCTGCTGCCGGACGACGTGGGCGACTTCACGCCGACGACGACGCCCGGCCGCAACGCCGACAACCTGTTCGACCGCTGACATGAACATCATCATCAGTGACATCGACGAGGTCTTCCTGGCCTGGGCCAGGGAGCAGGTCGAGGCGCAGGGCGACGTCCTCACGACGACCGACCTGGCCGACGCGCGCAAGCAGGCGGAAGCCGCCACTTCGCGCACGATCCTGCTGTTGGGTCCCAACCTCGACTCGACAGATGCTCTCGCGACGATCCGTCAGGTCGACCAACGGGCGCCACACGTGGCCTGTGTCTTCATTGCCTCGACACCGGACCCGAGCCTGCTTACGGACGCGCTGCGTGCCGGCGTCGAGGACGTGCTGACCTACCCGTTCGACTCCGACGAACTCGTCGAGGCGATCGTTCGCGCTGGCGTTCGCGCCGGGAAGCCTGAGCCGTCGCCCTTCAACGAGGCCGGGGAGATCGTCCCGGAGGTCCAGGGCAAGGTCGTCACCGTCTTCTCGACCAAGGGCGGCAGCGGCAAGTCACTGGTCGCCAGCAACCTCGCCCTGCTGCTTCGTCGCACCACCGCCAAACGCGTCTGCCTGGTCGACCTCGATCTGCAGTCCGGCGACATCGCCATCCTCATGGACCTGCACAGCGAACGTGGGCTCCTCGAGGCCAGCGAGCGGCTGGACTCGCTCGACGCGGATGCGCTCGAGGGCTACCTCGTGCAACACAGTTCGGGACTCCACGTCCTGACGGCGCCGACCGACCCGTCGATGGCCGAGGGCATCTCCAGCGAGGCCGTCCTCCACGTGCTGAACCTGCTGCGAGAACGGTTCGAGTTCGTCGTCATCGACGGACCGGCCCAGTTCACCGAGCAGATCCTGGCGGCGTTCGACGTCACGGACACCTTCGTCCTCATGGCGTCGCTCGACGTGCCCAGCATCAAGAACCTGCGCGTCGCGATGAACACCCTGGACCAACTCGGGATGCCACGCGATGCGATCCGGGTCTGCGTGAACCGTGCCAACACCAAGGTCGGGCTCACCCTCAAGGATGTGCGCAAGGCGCTGGGCAGCGAGATCCACGTCACCATCCCGTCCAGCCGCGACGTGCCCCTGTCGTACAACGCGGCCTCGCCGTTGGCCGTCGCACAGCCACGCAGTGAGGTCGTCCTGGCCATCGCTGACCTGCTGGAGCACCTCGGGGTGGAGAAGCCCGACATGGGCCAGCCCAAGCGCCGCTTCCTGCGCTGAAAGGACCCATCATGGGACTGCAGAAGCGATTGGCCAAGGCTGCGGGGGATCCCGAGCGCGACGAAGTCGTCGAGGCACCGAAGGACGCGCCGGGAGAGGCCCCCGAACCCGCCCACAGCGACGGTGGCGAGGCTCCGGTACCCAAGGGCCCGAAGGCTCGGGAACTCGACCCGCTCGACGAGGTCAAGCGCAAGATCCACCAGGCGCTGGTCCAGGGCCTCGGCCCCAAGCTGTATGAACTCGCCGCGAATCCCGAAGGTCTCGAGAAGGAGGTCCGGGCCAAGCTGACCGAGGTCATGGAGGCGGAGTCGACCCTGCTGTCGGCCAGCGACCGCAAGCGGCTCATTGACGAGACCATCGACGACGTCCTGGGCTACGGGCCCTTGGAGCCACTGCTGGCAGACGACGACGTCTCCGAGGTCATGGTCAACGGCGCCGACTCCGTGTTCGTGGAACGCAACGGCCGACTCGTCAAGGTCGACACCCGCTTCGTCGACGAAGCCCAGCTCCGTCGCGTGATCGACAAGATCGTGGGACAGGTCGGCAGACGCATCGACGAGGCCCAGCCCTACGTCGATGCCCGTCTCCCGGACGGCTCCCGTGTGAACGCGGTCATCCCGCCGGTTGCCCTGGACGGCGCGACCCTCACCATCCGCAAGTTCGCCTCCGAGCCACTGCAGGACACGGACCTCATCAAGCACGGCACGATGACGCAGGAGGTCGCGGACTTCCTCAAGCTCTGCGTCGAAGGTGCGCTCAACGTCCTGGTCAGTGGCGGTACCGGCGCCGGCAAGACCACGACCCTCAACATGCTGTCCTCGTACATCCCCGAGAACGAACGCATCATCACGATCGAGGACGCGGCAGAACTGCGACTGCAGCAGCCCCACATCGTTCGGCTCGAGTACCGCCCGCCCAACATCGAGGGCCGCGGCGAGGTCTCGATCCGCGACCTGGTCAAGAACGCCCTGCGCATGCGCCCCGACCGCATCGTCGTCGGTGAGGTCCGCGGCCAGGAAGCCCTCGACATGCTGCAGGCGATGAACACCGGTCACGACGGCTCCATCTGCACCATCCACTCCAACACGCCACGCGACGCCCTGTCGCGCCTGGAGACGATGGTCCTGATGGCCGGTGTCGACCTGCCGATCCGCGCCGTTCGCGAACAGATCGCCAGCGCCATCCAGCTCATCGTCCACCAGTCACGACTGTCGGACGGGTCGCGTCGCTTCACCCACGTCACCGAGGTCCTCGGGATGGAGGGCGAGACCATCACCACGCAGGACATCTTCCTGTTCGACTACCGCGCCGGCCGTGACGAAACCGGCCGCCTGCTCGGACAGCTGCGCCCCACTGGCATCCGTCCGAACCTCAGTGAGCGACTCCTCGACCAGGACATCGAGATCCCGGCGTCGATCTTCACCCTCGAGGACGAACCCGCCCCGCTGCCCGATCGTCGCAGCCGGCCGCGATGGTGACGCCCGACCGTTCCTCGGCATGGACCGCGCTGACGCTGGTCGTCGCGGGCCTCTTGCTGACGCTCGGCGTGGCCGGGCCGCTCTGGGCCCAGACGCGACCCTCGCCGCAGCTGGCGATCCGTGACCTGACGCTCAGCAGCGACGGCACCGTCGAGTTGGTGGCCGCGGTGTCGCCGGACGTGACCGAGCAGGAAGTCCTCGACGGACTCACCGTGCGTGAGAACAACGTCCTCGTCGAGGACGCCGTCGCCGAGTTCGTCGAGCGGACACGGACGGTCGACTCGTCGGCCGAGGTCGCCCTCCTGCTGGACACCAGTGGTTCGACCGCCGACGACGGCGCGCTCGGCCAGGCCAAGCAGGCAGCGACCGCGTTCGTGACCCGACTCGCCGCCCAGTCAATCCCCGTGACACTCATCACGTTCTCCACGACCGCCGACGTTCGTGTCCTTCGCAGCACCAACGCGGCCACCCTCAGCGCCGCCATCCAAGCCGCAGAACCCGGCGGCGAGACCGCGCTCTATGACGCCGTGGGCACCGCCGTCGACACGTTGGCCAACTCGTCCGCGGAGCAGCGCCAGATCGTCCTCTTCACGGACGGCGGCGACACGGCATCCCGCGGCGGAGCGCCCGAGGGCGCCGACGTCGACCCGGCCGCGGTCCTGGCGCAGGTCGCCGCACGAGCGGCCGACGCGGCCCTGCCGATCACGGCCGTCTCACTGACGACCACAGAGACCGATGCCGCCGCCCTGACCACGTTGGCCAGCGCGACGTCCGGCGTCGTGCTGGCCGTCGAGGACACGGCACAACTGGGTGAGACCCTCGGACAGGTGGCGCGCAGCATCGCCTCCGAACTCGTCGTGCGATGGACGACCCTGCACCCCGAGGCAGGACGTCTCGACGCCGTCCTCGTCCTCAACGTGGACCGCGGGGTGTTCACCTCGTTGCCTCGCTCCGTCGACAACCCAGCAGGCGCAACTCCCGGAGCCGGCATCCCGGTGCAACCTCCCGCCGAGCGCGTCCTGACTCCAACCTCGTCGTTCGACCTCGGTGCAGCCGCGGAGCCGATCGCCTACGGGG
>CBDTZE010000165.1:0-5394 GCA_965364815.1 uncultured Nitriliruptoria bacterium
CGATCGCGCCACCCTCGATCCGTTGACCCATCCGAACGAAGACAGGCCGCGAACCGGCAGGTACCCCCTACACTGGCATCACTGCCCGCAGAGGAGAGTTCGGGTGGCACGACGCGAAGACCCACTGGAGACGCTGCTCGGCCCGCTCGAGCAGGACGTCATGGATGCTGTCTGGGCGCTCGGGGACGCAACCGTCCGCGACGTTCACGACCGCCTCAAGGCTGATCGCCAGATCGCCTACACCACGGTCATGACGACGATGACGCGATTGGCTGCCAAGGGCATGCTGAACCGCGACACCGCCGGCCTCGCCCACCGCTACCACGCCCACGTGAGCCGGGAGACCTACGCCCGGTCCACCGTGGGCAACATGCTCTCCTACCTCCTGGACCGCTACCCGGAGCCTGCCGTCTCCTACCTCGCTGAGGTGGTTGACGAGGCCGATGGTGTGGACCTCGAACATCTGCGTGCAGCCGTCAAACGCCAACGGGAGCTGGAGTCCTAGACCCCACATGACCGACACCGGGTATGTCCTTGGCATCCCGACCGAGTCCGTGGCCATCCGACTGGTGGTCGCCGCCCTGGTCGCCGTGCCGCTGGCTCGCATCCTGCTCCGAATCGGTATTCGGAGCCCGCGGGCCCGTGTTGCTGTTTCCCTGGTGCCCGCAACCGTGCTGTTGACGGTGCTCCTGGCTTCGCTTGGCAATGAGCAGCTGCCGCAGTTGATGCAGTCCTTCGAGGGCCGAGGCCTCGCCCTCCCGGTCGGCGACTCCTACTGGAACTTCGCGCCATTCGCTGCTGGCCTGCTGTTGGGCCTCTGGGCGTTCATCGCCGTCGGCCGGATGAGCCTGCGCATGGTCCGGCTGCGTCGCAGCCACGCCCGCCTGGCGCAGGAGGTACGGGCCGCCGACCTGCCGCCGCTGCGCGTCGCGCTCGCCGTTGATCGCGTTGCTCGCTCCCTGAAGATCCCGATGCCCCCGGTGGCCGTCATCGCCGACTGCCCCGGCGGCGCCAGTGTCCACGGCATCCGTCGGCCCCAACTGGTGCTCGACCAACGCCTGGTCGACCGCCTCGACGATCACGAACTCGAAGGCGTCATCGGGCACGAACTCGCCCACGTCAAGCGTCGCGACAACCTGACTGCCACCTTGCTGGCGTTCGTCCGTGACGCCTTCTTCTTCGTCCCGGGTGCATCCTGGGCCAACCGCCAGCTCTGCGCAGAGCGCGAGCTCGCCGCAGACCAGATGGCCTGCGCCGCAACGCGTCGCCCGGGCGCCCTGGCAAGCGGCCTGCTGAAGGTGCTGGACCTCGAGGGCCCAGCCGTCGGCTGCGCCGCGCTGGTCCCAGAGATGCCCAAGTCGACCGTCCTTGGTCGCGTGCGACTCCTGATCGAGCCCCAGGAACTGTCCCGCACCCGCCGCGGCGTCGAAGGCGCAACGATCGTCCTGGCCGTCGCCATGGCTGCCGGCATCGGCGTCGGCGCCCCGGCCCTGGTCGCCGCCAACGACGGCGTCGACCTGGTCGGCCTCGCCTGGACTCCGGCTGGCCCCGTGGACACCGCCAGTGCAGCCCTGGACACCACGGCCGTCGCCTTCGCCGTCTACCGCCAGGCACCCGACGCGGGGCAGGTCAGCCCTCTGGACCCCGGGGCAATGATCCTCGACGATGACCCCGGTGCGTTCCGACGCAGCATGTTGGAGGCCTGTCGCGCCAGCAGCGTCCGGGCCTGTGCCCAAGAGCGTCCCCGCGCGGGTCTGGGCCTGCAGGCTCGAGCCACGGTGCGACTCCCGGCCGAGTTGGTCGAGGAATGGAAGGCCACGCCGGTCATCACCAGCGAGGTCTTCAACGTCTACTTCCTGCGCCAGGACGACCGACTGCTGCGCTGACCGCGCCGGCCGCTACCGTTCGCCCTTCGCCATTCATCTCCGTGGAGCTCCCGTGATCACCGGAACCCTCGTCGTCCTGCACGTCATCTTCGCAGCCGCGATGATCCTCTTCGTTCTGCTGCACCGCGGCACCAGCGGCGGCCTCTCGGACATGTTCGGTGGCGGCGGTGGCAGCCTCGGCGGCAGCGCCGTCGTGGAGAAGAACCTCGACCGCCTCACGATCTTCTGCGCCTTCGGCTTCGCTTTCACGACGATCCTGCTGGGCCTGCGACTCTGACCTCTGGCGTCGACTTGCAGCGCGCCCCCGGGAACCCGGACGGGCGCGTTCTGCGTTTCACCGTGGCGGGCGCCGACACCAGGCGCCCAGCACCGACGGCCCGGGGGCCCCGCATGCGTCGCGTCAGGGCTGCAGCACTCCTGCTGGTCGGGAGTCTGTCCCTGGCTGCCTGCCGCGGTTCGGGAGCCACGACACCGGAGCCCGTCGTCCCGACCAGCACCTCGACATCCACTGGGGCCCCGACGGTGCCCGAAGGTCCCGTGCCTTCCGCCGACGATCCAGTGCCGGGAGGATCGCTGCGCTACGCCCTGGCCGCGGACCCCTCGTCGCTGGACCCTGCCTATGCCGACGATGAGGAGGCGCAGCTCGTCGTCGATGCCCTGTTCGACTCGCTCACCACCCTCGACGCGCAGCTGCGCCCGGTGCCCGGCGCGGCCCAGTCGTGGACGGTCAGCGACGACCAACAGACGTGGACCTTCCGGATCGACCCACGCCAGCAGTTCCACGACGGAACGCCGGTCACCGCCGAGGACTTCGCACGAGCGTTCCGGCGGCTCGCAGACGGGACCTTGCAGCCGCGGCCCTTCCTGGCCTACCAACTGACGGACGTCGACGGTTTCGAGGCGGCGCAGTCGACCGGCGAGCCGCTGTCCGGTGTTGGGGTGGACGACGAAGGGCAGCTCGTGATCCGGCTGCAACGGCCGAACGCCGACTTCGCCAGTGTGGTGTCGCACCCGACCCTCGGGCCGGTGCCCCAGGCCGCCCTCGACAACGCATTCAGCTTTGGGCAGCAGCCCATCGGCAACGGGCCCTTCCGCATGGCGGAGGCCTGGGCCCATGACCAGTTCATCCGCATCACGCGGGCCGACGATGACGTCCTGCTCGACGAGGTGCTGTTCCGGATCTACAGCGACGACCCCGGACAGGCGCAGGTCTGGGCGGACTTCACGGCAGGGCAGCTGCACGTGGCCCGTGTCCCTGCAGGCCAGCGGCGTGACGCCCTGGCCAGCTACGGCCAGGCCGGCGACGGCACGGACGGGCCCGGTGTGCTGAACGGCCCCTGGGCGACCTCCTATCACTACGGCTTCAACACCACGCGAGCCCCCTTCGACAACCCGATCGTTCGCCAGGCCGTGTCGCTCCTCGTCGATCGAGAGTCGCTTGCCGCCGACGTCCTGCTCTCGACGAGAACCCCCGCCACCTCGCTGCTTCCCGTCGGCATGAACTCCATCGCCGAGGACAGCTGCCCGTGGTGCCAGCATGACCCGGAGGCCGCCATCGCCCTGCTGGAGGACGCCGAGATCGTGCTCGACCCGGCAGAGATCGGACCCCTGGAACTGCTGCATCTGCGAGGACAGACCGACGCCGCGATCGCCGGACGCATCGCCGATGCCATCACCGAGCACCTCGGCCTCGAGGTGACCGTCCGTGAACTCGGCCTCACGGCCTACGCGACGGCGATCCGTGAGGGCGAGGGTCACTTGCACCGCGCCGGATGGACCGCGGACCACGCCATGCCGGGCGCGTTCCTGGTGCCCCTGTTCCACTCGCGCGAGGTCGGTGACGACAACCACAGCGCCTTCGTCGACCCCGAGGTCGATCTGCTCCTGGACCAGGCGGCTTCCACCGCAGACCTCCGCCAGCGGTTGGACCTCTACGCCCAGGCGTCGTCGCGCATCGGTGAGCAGGCACCCATCATCCCGATGTTCGACTACGGGTTGGGTCGCATCGTGAGCGACGACGTCGGCGGCTTCCGCATGGATGCCCTGACGCGAGTCAACCTGGCCGACGTCTGGCTGCGACCGTGAGAGCAACTCGACTGACCGTTCTCGGTCTCCTCACGGCCCTGGGCGCCGCCTGTGGCGGGTCAGCGCCATCAGCGCCACCGTCCAGCCTCTCCAGCGAGGTGGCGGCCACGACCGTCTGCGCCGCCGACCTGCCGCCCGTGACACCAGCTGAGGGCAGCATCGTCGCCGGCTACCCGGACGAGCCGGCCGCGTGGCACCCCGCCTTCCACCAGGACGCCGCGAGCATCGACCTCGCCGCGCTCTGGGGCCTGCCGCTCTACGCCTATGACCATGCCGGCCAACTCCGCCCCGGTCTGCTGCGCTCGGCGATCGTCGAGGAGGTGTCGACCACCCGGCGGACGGTGCGGCTGACGCTGTGTCCCGGCGAGTGGTCGGACGGCATGCCCGTGGTCGCTGCGGACGTCGTGGCAACCATCGAAGCCCTGCGCACGTCGCCCTCTCCTTGGCTGACCGCCCCGGTGACCACTGCCGTGGCAGACGGCGAGGACGTGGTCGTCACGTTCGAGGGCGCCGGAGGCCGCTGGCAGCACGTCCTTGCTGAGCTCGGCCCGATGCTCCCGGCCCATGTCCTTGCGGACGCCGGACTGGATGCGTATCGGGATGACGTGCCCGTCAGCGGCGGCTCGTTCCAGCTCACGGACGTCCAGCCGGGGGAGTCCCGGACGTTCGGGGCCAACGCCGCATCGCCCCTGGGCGCTCCCGCCCAGTCGGACATCCAGGTCGTGGTCGTGCCGCGGTTCGAGCTCGCTCTCGGGCTCCTGGTAGAAGGCCGGCTGGACGTCTCGCTGGGTCACCTCGCCCTCGAAGCCGGCCCCCGCATCGACGTCGTCGAGGATGTCGACCTCGACGGTGCCGTGGCTCGTGGCAACACCGTCCTGAGCTGGCAGTGGAACCCGGGCGCCGCGATCACCTCCGTCGACGACCGGCAGGACGTGCAGGACGGCCTCGACCTGACCTCGTTCGCAGAGGGGCTGTTGGAGCCCGAGGGCTCGATCACGCGGTCCTTCACGACCGGCGTCGAGGGACCACCGATCCCCGAGCCACGCCGGATCGCGAACAGCCTGCCCGAACTGGTGGTGTCCGCCCCCCGCTGGCACGACCTCCCGTCCCTGGTGGCTCGCGGGGCGCGAGACAGCCTGGAGCGACGGGGCATGACGATCCGGACCGCCAGTGACGAGGCCGACGTCATCGCACGTCAGCCCCTGGGAGACGCGACGATCCGGATCCGACGACTGGGGCCCTGGCCCTCGCTCTCCGGCCTGGTTGGACTGGACAGCGCCGTCGGGGCAACGGCCACCGGGCCGGATGCCCCGGCCGCCGCCAAGGCCGTCTGGGGCACCGCCCTCGAGGTCCCTCTCGTCGAGGTCGGCGTCACCCACGCCTGGCACGAGGTCGACGGCGTCATCGCCTCCGGCTGGCCCGG
>CBDTZE010000166.1:0-5376 GCA_965364815.1 uncultured Nitriliruptoria bacterium
GCGAGCTGATCGGGTGCAGGACGTGATACCAGGCGTAGCTCTTGACGGCGACGGCCCCGGCTCGCAGCGACTCCACGGGCCAGTGGGCCGGGAACTCGACCGGCAGCACGACCTTGACGTACTCCTTGAACGGGACCACGTCGACCCCGCCGCTGGAGGAACGGCAGATCCGGATCGTGGCCGGGGCCGCGGCGTCGGCCGGGGCAGCCAGGGCCGAGGACGGCGCGACGAGCCCGAGGAAGGACAGGACGAGCAAGAGCAGACCAGCGCGGCGGGGCATGGGTTCCACAAGGCAAGGGGACAAGGGGACGTCGACCACCGCGCTTCTGCGCTCCGTCCGAGGTGATGGGACCGGGGCACACAGCAAGAGCGTGGCGACTGCATAGTCTACGGCCGAAATGGCAGGAACTTGGGGGTACGACCGATGACCGCACTGCTCGGACCGATCCAGGACGCCCTCGGCGGAGGCGCTGCCGCGCTGTGGATGGTGGGCGGCGGCGCCTTCCTGATCTGGCTGGCCTTCAAGTTGGTCAAGTTCACGGCCAAGATCCTGACCCTCGGGATCGGCATCGCCATGCTGCTCTCCGCCGCCCCGTGGGCCTCCGACGGCGTCGACTCCCCCGCGGCCGATTGCGCCCGACAGGCCGTCGAGGACGCCATGTCGACCTCGGAGTCTCTCATCGCCAAGCGCGTCACGGTGAAGGCGACCAGCGACGACGCGGCCTGCAATGGCGCTGGTGACGGCCTGGCGGTTGGCACGGCCACCGCCCGACTGCGCACGTTCTACGACCTGCCGTTCCAGGAGTACGAGGTCGACGCGGACGGGGCGGTGCCTCGCTTCGATGTCCCCGACGTGCCGAACGTGCCCATCCCGGGCCGGTCGACGTCCGACGGCGAAACGGCCTCGGACCAGTGACAGCCCTCCGCAAGCTCGGCAGCCTGCTGACCTTGGTGGCCGTCGCCGTCGTGGTCCTCTGGCTGGGCTCCGACGAGGACTCGTCGGACAGGCCCGGCGTCGAGGCAGGCGACACCGATGCCACGACGCAGGTCGACCGGCCGTCGGACTCCTCCGCGATCGCCTCGCTGCTGGCCTTGGCCGTGCCGAATGACGACCGCACCTGGCGCGGCACGGTGGAACACATCTCCGACGGCGACACCCTGATCGCCCGCGTCACCGACCCGGGCCAGACGGGCCTGCGTGTCGGCGAGGAACTGCGCGTCCGCCTGCTGCGGATCGACACGCCCGAGGAGGAACGCGACGGGACCGCCGCCGAGTGCTGGTCGGCCGAGGCCACCGCCGAGTTGGAACGCCTCGCCCCCGAGGACTCCGAGGTCACGTTCCAGTACGACGAGGAAGCGCAGGACCAGTACGGCCGCGAACTCGCCCACGTCTGGAACGGGGCCGGCGAGTGGGTCAACGGCCACCTGCTGGCCAACGGCGCCGCCCGGATGGTGACCTACCGACCCAACACCGCCCACGACGTGCGCGTCACGTCCATCGAGCGGGCAGCCCAGGTCCTGCGCGCCGGCATGTGGGGCGCGTGCTGACGCTCAGCCCTCGGCAGCCGCGGCAGCTTCGGACTCGGCGGCCAGCGCCGCCAACTCGTCGTCGTCCCAGGGACGCTGCACCACGCCGGGCTTGGTCGCGCCGATGCCTCGCAGCCGCGTCGTACGGATGCGGTCGACCTTGAACTGGGTGCGGACCTCGTCGATGTCCTCCTCGGCGACCAGGACACGCCAGGGCCGAGTGAGGTCGGTGAGGCGAGCGGCGAGGTTGACCGTCGGCCCGAAGTAGTCGCCGTCGCGGACCAGCACCTCGCCAACCGCCATCCCGCCCCGGACGGGTGCGTCGGCCAGTTGCTCCACCTCTTGGGTGAGCTCCAGCATCGCCTCGGCGAGCGTGCACCCATCCGGACCGATCAGCATCACCGCGTCGCCGAGGTACTTCACGACGGCCACGTCGGGGCGGGACGACACGATCTCCACGACACGACCTTCGAAGGCGTCGATCAGGTCGTCGAGGCCATGGCCGTCGATCCGGGCCGACAGGCGGGTGAAGCCGACGATGTCGACGAACCCGACCGCGACCCGCATCGAGCTCTCCGTGCCGCGCGTCGCGGCGGAAGCGATCTCCGTGGTCAGCATGTGACGCAGATGCGTCTGGTACGCGGTGCCCAGCGCGGCGCGAGCGGTCGGCTCGATGGCGCGCATGGCCTCGGCCAGGGCGATGGCGATCGTGACGTCGTCAGCACCGGCCCGGCGAAGCGGCAGGATGAGCTCGTCGCGCACCACGCCGAGGTCGTTCATGACGATCGCCCCGATGGCGTTGCCCCGGGCACGCGAGGAACGGATCAACGTCTCGACGTTGAAGACCTCGAGCATCGAGGCGAACTGCTCGGCCGCCTCGATGTCCAGCTTCGAGAACAGATCCCGGTCGGGCAGCCCCTGTGCAGCCCGGAGCTTGCGCAGCGTGTCCGCCTCGACCTCGACGCGCTCGGCAACTTCCTCGATCGTGTACTGCAGCTTCTCCTCGAGGATGTTGCGGGTGAGGGCCAGGGGCACGCGGTCCTGCAGCACCGCGGCCAGCGCCTCGTCCTCGGCGACACCCAGTTCGACCAAGGCCGAGAAGACGTCGCGGTCACGGTCGTCCAACTCTGCCGGACCGCCGTGGTCGTCCTCGGTCGTCAGCGTCTCGATCGACCCGGTGGCGGCAGCCCGCGGCAGTTGCCCCGTCAGGTAGTCGGGCAGGTCATGGGGCAGGTCGGCATCGCTGAACCGGCCGGAGGTGGGTCGGGGCGCATGCGGCCGGCGGGCACGGCGAAGCCGGTCCGCGTCCGTGAGGTGTTCCACCTCTTCCGGGGCCGCGTCGTGCGTCGCGGGCCCGCCGTCCTCGGTCATGGTCAGCGCGCCTTCATCCGCAGGGCGCCGTCGATGCGCAGTACTTCACCGTTGAGGTAGGGGTTGTCGACGATGTGCGCCGCCAGCGACGCGAAGTCGGCCGGGTCGCCCAGGCGCGCCGGGTGCGGGATGTCGACGGCCAGGGCCTTGCGTGCCTCCTCGGGCAGCCCCGCAAGCAGCGGGGTGTCCATCAGACCCGGCGCGATCGTGCAGACGCGGATGGCGTGCCTGGCGAGGTCCCGGGCGATCGGCAGCGTCATGCCGATGATCCCGCCCTTGCTGGCGGCGTAGGCAGCCTGTCCGACCTGGCCCTCGTACCCGGCGATCGAGGCGGTGTTGACGATGACGCCCTTGTCGGCGCGTTCGTCGTCCAACTCGTTGCGGTCCATCGCGACGGCGGCGAGGCGGAGCACGTTGAACGTGCCGATGAGGTTGACCTCGATGACCTTGGCGAACAGCGACAGCGGGTGGGCCGCACCGTCACGGCTGATCATGCGCTTGGGCGGTCCGATGCCTGCGCAGTTGACCGCGACGTCCAGGCTCCCGAACTCGCTCAGGGCGAGGTCGACGGCGGCCTGCACCGCCGTCTCGTCGGTGACATCGGCCGGGGCGAACCTGGCGCCAGCACCGAGTTCTGCGGCGCGTGCCTCACCCTCGGACGACGGCAGGTCGACCAGGACGACATTCGCGCCGTCGGCCGCGAACCGAGTGGCGGTCGCCAGGCCCAGCCCCGAGGCGCCCCCGGTGACCAGGGCGGTGCTTCCGGACAGCTGCATGCGGACTCCTTGGCTTCGGCAAACGGGGAGATCCCGAGCGTAGGCAACGGACGTGTCGCGGACATTGCCGAATCGGAACGGCGCGCGAAGGCCGAGGACCGATTTGCGGAGGCGTCGGTCACGCGCCCCGGTCGTCGAGGAAGCGTTGGCGGGCCTCGTCGTGATCGACGATGCGGGGCGGGTAGTCGATCTGTTCCAGGGTGCCCTCGGCTCGCCACGGTTCCCGGGCCAGCACGTTGTCTGCAACCTCGCGCAACTCCGGCACGTACCGACGGATGTAGATCGCCTGCTTGTCGAAGCGTTCGGCCTGGCGAATGGGGTTGAGCACGCGGTTGGGGCGGCTGTCGGTGCCCGTTCCCGCGGTCCATTGCCAGGAGATGTAGTTGTTCGCGACGTCGTGGTCGACCAGCCAGTGCTGGAAGTGCGCTGCGCCCTCGCGCCAGTCGATGCGCAAGTGCTTCGTCAGGAACGAGGCCACCGTCATCCGGGCCCGGTTGTGCATGAACCCCTCGGCCAGGAGTTGGCGCATCGCCGCGTCGACCACCGGGTAGCCGGTGCGGCCGTCCTTCCAGGCCTGCAGCGCGTCGGTGTCGTCGTGCCAGTCATCGCCCCGCGGCCGGAAGTCGTCGCGGACGAAGGACGGATGCGCCTCCAGCAACTGGTGTGCGTAGTCGCGCCACGCCAACTGACGATGCAAGGAATCGTGGCCTGGCTTGCGCCGGTCCAACTGCTCCTCCAACCAGAGCACGGACACCGTCCCGAAGTGCAGGTGGGGCGAGAGCCGGCTGGTCCGGTCGGCGGCGAGGTCGTCACGGACGTCGTCGTAGTCCTCGGCGTCCTCGGCGAGGAACGTCCTGGCCCGCTCCAGCCCGGCCGTCTCCGAGACGGTCGGCAGATCAGGAGAGATGTCTCCGTCGGCGAGGTCTTGGGGCGACGCGATGTCGCCCGCGTCCAGCCCGGCCGGCAGCGTGACCGAGGTCGGGGTCGGGACCAACGGCCTGCGGGGCGCGTCCTTCCACTGGCGCCAGTAGGGCGTGAAAACCTTGTACTCGTCGCCGCCCCCGGTGGTCACGGCGCCCGGGGCGGCCAGGAGGTGGGCGTTGTGTTCCACGACTTCGACGCCATCGCCCAGTGCTTCTCGGATGCCGGCGACCCGCCGCTGGGCGAACCCCGATGCGTCGAGGGCAAGGTGCACCTGGACCACGTCGTGGTCTCGCGCGAGGTCCGCCAGCACGTTCGCCGGTCGGCCCGGACGAACCACGAGATCGCCGCCGATGCCTCGCAGCGAGGTCCGCAGATCGGCCAGTGCCTGCGCCAGGGCATGCCGTCGGTTGGGCGCCGAGGTCGCCAGGGCACCCGGGTCGAGGCAGAACAGCGGGATCACCTCGTCGGCGCCGCCAAGCGCCCCGTCCAGCACCGGCTGGTCGTGGATCCGCAGGTCACGGGTGAACAGGGCGACGGCCACGGACAAGGTGGGCTCCGGGCGGGTGAGAGGTCGGCGATCAGGGCCAGTCTGCCCTGCCCAGATCGCGACAGACCTCGATGGCCCTGCAGGAATCGATAACGTCCCGAGCGAACCATTCAGCAAGACCACCACCTGATGGACGTCGTCATGTGCCTTGCCTCCCATTCCACCCGACTCGTTGCCGCGGCCGCCATGGCTGCCTTGGCCATCGGTGCCGTCGCTGCCGACGGCGACGCG
>CBDTZE010000167.1:0-5363 GCA_965364815.1 uncultured Nitriliruptoria bacterium
CCCGCGCCGCTGCCCGTCACGGGGCCGATGGCGTGGCTGACCCTCGGTGGGTTGGGTACGGCGTTGGGCGTCGGGACCCAGTGGCGCCGCCGCCGAAGCTGACCGGCCGGACACCCGCGACGCGCGGCCTAGCCTCCCCGAGGATCACCCCTGGGGAGGCGGTGCGTTGCTCAGGTTCCACCACGGCCCGATGAGTGCCGGCAAGTCGATGATGGTCCTCGCGGCCGCCCACGCCCTCGAGGAGGCCGGCGTGCCCTTCCTCATCGGCACCACGATCGACCGCGCAGGCCAGAACGTCATCTCGTCGCGTGTGGGGCTCTCACGCGATGCGGTGTGTCTGTCGCCCGACGTCGACCTCAAGCGCCTCTGGGCGGACCACGGGGCGCCCACGCACGTCATGGTGGACGAGGCCTCCTTCGCGACCGCGGAACAGATCGACCAGCTCGCCGCCCTGGTCGACGACCACGGGGTCGAGGTCGACTGCTTCGGGCTCACGGTCGACTTCCGCGGGCTGTTGGCTCCCGGGGCCAAGCGCCTCTTCGAGATCGCCGACGAGGTCGTCCTGATGCCCGTGCGTGGCGCTCGCTGCTGGTGTGGCCGGCCGGGCCGCTTCAACGCCCGGCTGGTCGACGGTGAGATGGTGGTCGACGGACCCACGGTGGTCATCGGTGACACGGCCGACGACTCCGGCACGGGTGTGCCGCACGTCGCGTACGTCGTGCTCTGCCGTCCGCACTTCACGGCGCGCATGCCGTCGGCGACCCCGGCACAGCGTCGCCTGCCCTTGGGCCGCGGCTGACTACGGTCGCCGGTGGGGCAAGGGGAGAACAGACGATGTCGGACAAGCACACCGGGCTCGAGCGCGACTCGATGGCGATCAAGGGCGTCCGTTCCGAGCTCCGGCTCGAGGGCGGTCGGATTCGCATCGAGAAGCACTCGACCCTCCAGGCGACGCCGACAGCCGTGGAGTTCGAGGTTCGCACCGTCCGGGGATCCACCGTCGAGATGCCCAAGTTCGGGGGCCGCGGTTGGTTCCACATCGCCACCGTCAATGGGTCGCCCGCGCCGGTGGGGGAGATGTCCGCCAGCGGCGACCCCTACGCCCTGCCGATCACGAAGGGCCAGGTCGGGCATTGTCGCAAGCTCGGCAAGTTGATCGACAAGCACATCAAGGAACGGGGCATGCCCGCCGACGTCGGGCCCAACCAGGGGCGCTACACCTCCGGTGTCGTGGTCTCGACACCCTCGCGTCCCGTGACGGCCCCGATGGTCACCCTGCCGGAGGCCACGGGGACGGCCAACCCCGTCGTGGCCGCAGAGCCGCCGACGCAGGCAGCACCCAAGCGCCCAGCCGCGAAGAAGGCGACCGCGAAGACGACCGCCGCCAAGAAGACCGCGGTGAAGAAGGCGACCGCGAAGAAGACCGCCGCGAAGAAGGCGACCGCAAAGACGGCATCCAAGGCGGCGGGCCGGAGCGCCATTGCCTCCGAGTTGGTGGCCCACCTGCGCGAGCTCGGTGAGTTGCACGCAGCGGGCGTCCTCGACGCCGGCGAGTTCGCGGCGGCAAAAGCGAAGATCCTCGGCTGAACCGAGGATCTTCGCGTGGCGTCAGTGACGGGTCACTTCTTCCCGACGGGGAAGTGGACCGGCTGGATCACCGTGTCGATGAGGCCCAGCGAGCCGTAGGCGGCGGCCTCTTCGGCCGTCATCCAGTTGTCGCGGTCGGTGTCCGTCGCGACCTCGTCGGCGGACTTGCCGGCGCGTTCTGCGATGAGGTCGTTGATCCGCTCGCGCATCCAGACGATGTTCTTGGCCTGGATCTCGATGTCACGGGCCGTGCCTCGTGCGCCACCGAGGGGCTGGTGGATCATGATGCGGGCGTTGAACGTCGCGGAACGGGTGCCGGTGCCCTGGCTGAGCAGGAAGGCGCCCGCCGAGGCGGCCAGGCCGATGCACTTGGTGTTCACCTTCGACTGGATGGTGTGCATCGCGTCGTAGATGGCGAACATGCCCGTGATGATCCCGCCGGGGGAGTTGATGACGAGGGTGATGTCGTCCTGGCTGTCCTCGTCGAGCGCCAGCATCTGGGCGACGAGGCTGTGGGCGTTGTCGTCCTCGAGCGGCCCCTTCAGGAAGAGGATCCGTCGCTCGAAGAGCTTGTTGCTGGCTCGCATGCCGCCGCTGGCCAACTGCTCGAGTTCCATCGATGGGTCCTGTTTCCGAGGGTGCCGGGAGGGTTCACGGCTGGTGCTCGCGACTCTACCGAGGACAAACGACGGTCGGCCGGGAGGTGCCTCCCGGCCGACCGCAAATCTGCGTGCCTCGCGCTCAGTGCGAGCTGCTGGCTCCGGTCAGTTCACAGCAGCTCGGGACGGTCGCGTTCCTCGGACATCCCGATCGGGCCCTCGGTGATGCCGTGCAGGAACTGCTGGCACGGCGCGTACCAAGAGTTGAACATGTCGTCGACCTTGCCGAAGGCGACGAGGTTGCGCCGGAACAACATCCCGACGTAGTCGGCGACCTGCTGGGCCGAGGGGATGTGGTGGGTGACGATGATGATCGTCGAGCCCAGTTCCTTGACGATGTCCCTGGCGAGTTCGTTGAGGTAGGCCGTACGGACCGGGTCCAGGCCCGAGTCTGGCTCGTCGAAGAGCAGGATCTCCGGTGACAGGACCAGCGCCCTGGCCAGGCCGGCTCGCTTGCGCATGCCGCCGGAGATCTCGTCGGGCATCAGCTTCACGGAGGTCTCGAGCCCGACGAGTTCGAGCTTCTCCATGACGATCCGCTTGATCTCCGCCTCGGTCTTGTTCGTGTGCTCGCGCAGCGGGAAGGCCGTGTTGTCGAAGATGGTCATCGACCCGAAGAGCGCCCCGTCCTGGAACAGGACGCCGAACTTGCGACGGACTTCCAGCAAGCGCTTGCGCTTGAGGGCGGGGATGTTGTCGTCGCCGACCCAGATCTCGCCGCTGTCCGGGGTCAGCAGACCGATCAGGTTGCGCAGGAACACCGACTTGCCGGTACCGGAGGGGCCCAGGACGGTCGTGATGGCCTTGCGGGGGAACTCGATGGAGATGTTCTCGAGAACGACCTTGGGACCGAAGGACTTCGTGAGGCCCTTGACGATGATCGCCGGGTCGTGCACGGGCGTGTTGCCCGGGAAGACGGGATCCTTGGTCTTGTCGTAGTCCGCCGGCGGCTTGTGCAGCAGTCCGCCGCCGAAGCCGATGCCGGCGCCCTCGGGCTCGAAGTTCGTGACGTAGTTGCTCTGCGTCATGTGCAGCTCCTCAGGCGTTGCGGGTCGTGTTGACCAGCAACAGATCGGTCGGCACCCGGTGGGTGACGGTGTTGGGGACGCTGCCGAGCAGTCGGCGAATGCCGCTCATGCCCTTGTTCCCCATGACGAGCAGGTCGTACGCGGCACCCGCCTGGGCGACCGCGGCGCCGAGGTCGTTGTCGGCGATGATCACCTCTCCAGCGAGGTCATCGCGCCCCAGGGCGGCGCGCGTCGTGGCCAGTGCCTGATCGCCCTCGACTCGCGACTTCGCCGCCGTGACCAGGGTCGCCGTGGCGCCGAGATCGTCGGCGAGCGACAGGCCCTTGCGGCAGGCCTCGATGGCCGTGTCGGAGCCATCGGTGCCGAGGGCGACCGTCGCCCAGGTGCTGTGCACCTCGTCGTCGGTCGTGGTCACCAGCAGCAGGTCGTGGTGCGCGTGGTGGGTGAGTTCGTGGGGAACGTTCCCCACGAGACGTTCGGAGGCTTCCGACATGCCCCGCGTGCCGACGACGATCAACGAGCCGGGACGGTCGCCCGCGAACTCGTCCAGTGCCTGGGCCGGGGAGAAGGGGGCGGTGGCCTGGCGAGCATCGATGCCGATGGCCCGCATCTCTGCGGCGGCGTCGGCGGAGACGTCCATGGCCCAGCTGGCCTCGGTCCCGGCCTGGAAGCCCTGCGGGTAGGCGCGGAGGATCCCGGGGGGAGGGTCGTCGAACATGCCGCGTTGGAAGGCGGTGACCACCAGGAGTCGTGCCTCGAGGCGCTGGGCAACGGCCCCGGCGGCGGCGACGGCCAACCCTGCGGTCGCTGAGCCGTCCGTGCCGACGACAACCTGTGCGTAGGTCATGGCTGCTCCTGCTGCAACGGGCCGGGCGCGTTCAGCAACTCGACGATCTCGACCTTCCACTGGCCGTCGACCTGCGTGAAGACCAAGCGGGCGATCTGTTCCTGGGCGTCGACCAGGCCAGAGACGGTGAGCGTCTGCTCGACGAACACGATGGCGACGTTGCCGTCGACGATGACTTCGACGACCTCGCCGCGGCTGACGGCGCCGAGGGCCTCGGCGGTCGCCTGCACCTCGGTCCCGAGCACTTGGTCGACCTCGTCGAGGAATGCGCCCGTGCCGAGGGCTCGGAGCCGCTCGGTGGTGGCGTCCAGCCCCTGGCTGGCGTCCCAGGTCGTGAGCTCGGTCATGAAGGTCACGGCGGCGGCGCGGACCTCGCTGTCCTTGTCGCCGGACGTGCTCAGCCACAGACCCGCCAGCACGAGGCTGGTGACGGCCAGCAGCGCCACGAGGACCCAGGGGAGCCGCGAGGGTGTGCCGCGAGCCACGGAGGACGTCACGTCGCCCTGCGGCGGCTCAGGCGTCTGTGGTGACTCTGGCGTCTTGGGGTCCTGCACGGTGGTCTCCATCAGCGCCTCCGCCGGCTTGCGAGGACGGCGCCGACGAGGGCGAGCGCAGCAGCGCCGCCACCGGTCGCGGGCAGGGGGTTGCGGTTGGGAGGCGGTTCTTGCTGCTGCCCGCCACGGGGCTCGACCAGCGGGGCGTAGTCGATGCCGGGGGAGGTGGAGTCGGCGGGCTGGTGCAGCGTCTGGCGGACGGCCTGGGTGCCGGTGCCGAAGGCCTCGGTCTCGCAGGCGGCGCCGGGCTTGGTCGCCGGGGTGGGCCGGAGTTCGGGGTAGACGATGCCGCCCTGCTCGCCATCGCTGAGCAGGATGCGGGCCCAGCGAGCGCCGGTGGCCTCGTCGTACTGGCCGGCGATGTCGAAGCCCACGAAGAAGTTCGCGTTCGTCTGCAGCAGTGCTTCGAGCTCGTCCAGCTTCGTGTCGTAGAGGGCGGCCGGAGCGCCATTCGCTGTGGACGGCCCGAGGAGCACCCGACTGAAGGCGTCGAGATCACGCGTGAGGCATTCCAGGTTCGCACGCTCGTTGCGGATCAGCGCGTCGGCCTGCACGACCGTGCGGACGCCGGTGTCCAGCAGTCGTTCGAAGTTCGGCTGCTGCTCGGTCAGGATGTCGAGGACATCGGCGGTCTCGCCCAAGGCGTGCGTCAGCGTCTTGGTCTGTTGCTGTAGCAGCCGCAGCACGG
>CBDTZE010000168.1:0-5359 GCA_965364815.1 uncultured Nitriliruptoria bacterium
AGTCGGCCGATCAGGGTCGACTTGCCGTCGTCGACCGAGCCGCAGGTGAGCAGACGAAGGAGGTCCTTCTGCTCGTGCTCCTTGAGGTACGCGAGGATGTCGGTCGCGATGAGTTCGGATGCGTGGGCCATCAGAAGTAGCCCTCCTTCTTCTTTTCCTCCATCGAGCCCGACTGGTCGTGGTCGATGATGCGACCTTCCCGTTCGGAGCGGGTCGCGAGCAGCATCTCCTGGATGATCTGCGGGAGGTTGTCGGCGTCCGACTCGACCGCGCCCGTCAGCGGGTAACAGCCCAGCGTGCGGAACCGGACGGTGCGCTGCTGGGGCTCCTCGCCGGGCAGGAACTGGAACCGGTCGTCGTCGACCATGATGAGCTGGCCGTCGCGCTCGACGACGGGGCGTTCGGCCGCGTAGTAGAGCGGGACGATCGGGATGTTCTCCAACCAGATGTACTGCCACACGTCCAGCTCGGTCCAGTTGGAGAGCGGGAAGACGCGGATGGACTCGCCGGGGCGGACGCGCGTGTTGTAGAGGCTCCAGAGCTCGGGGCGCTGGTTCTTCGGGTCCCAGCGGTGGGCCTTGTCGCGGAAGCTGAAGACGCGCTCCTTGGCGCGGCTCTTCTCCTCGTCGCGGCGAGCGCCACCGAAGGCGGCGTCGAAGCCGCCGGCGTCCAGGGCCTGCTTGAGCCCGACGGTCTTCATGATGTGGGTGTAGTTGTCCGAGCCGTGGTCGAACGGGTTGATCCCCTGCGCGACGCCCTCGGGGTTGGAGTGCACGATGAGATCGAGGCCCATCTCCTTGACCGTCTGTTCGCGGAACCGGATCATCTCCTGGAACTTCCACGTCGTGTCGACGTGCAGGAGGGGGAAGGGCAGCTTGGCCGGGAAGAAGGCCTTGCGAGCCAGGTGCAGCATGCAGCTGGAGTCCTTCCCGATGCTGTAGAGCATCACCGGGTTGTCGAACTCCGCCGCGACCTCGCGGATGATGTGGATCGCCTCGGCCTCCAGTTGCTGGAGGTGGGTGAGTCGCTGTGCCGTGAGTGCCACCGCTGGGTTCCCCTGGTCGCGGTCAGGGTGACAGACAACCCCGTCCGGGGCGCGGTGACCAACCTTCTGCGTGCCAACGGTCGTACGCTTCGCCGCCCGCCTTCCCACGAGGTCCCGTCCGTGTCGCTGCTCAGCCTGGTCATGCCCGTCTACAACGAGGCCGCGACCATCGAAGAGGTCTGCAAGGCGCTGGGCGCCGTGGACATGGACGTGCCCTGGGAGTTGATCCTGGTCGACGACGGCTCGCAGGACGGTGGCATCGACCTTGTGCAGCGCGACTGGTTCCCGTCCGCGGAACGCGTCGTCGTGATCAAGGCCAGGGTCAACCAGGGCAAGGGCGCCGCACTGCGCCGGGGTTTCGCCGAGGCCCGGGGCGACATCCTCGGTGTCCAGGACGCCGACCTGGAGTACGACCCGGCCCAGATTCCGTCGCTGGTGGAGCCGATCGCATCGGGTCGGTCGGATGTCGTGTTCGGGACCCGCGAGTTCGGGGCCCACGCGTCCTACTCGTTCTGGTACGTCGTCGGGAACCGGCTCATGTCGTTGGTCGCGTCCGCCCTGTTCGATCGCTACATCACCGACGCCTACACCTGTTACAAGTTCTTCACGCGCGACAAGTACGAGCAGCTCACGCTGACGGCCAACGGCTTCGAGATCGAGGCCGAACTGACCGGCGGCCTGCTGCGGACCGGCGCACGGGTCTACGAACTGCCGATCACCTACGCCGCCCGCTCACGCGAAGAGGGCAAGAAGATCACGACGCAGGACGGCATCAAGGGCGTGGTGAGGCTGCTGCGGGTCCGCATCCTCGGACACTGAGCCTCCCAGCCGCGCGACGCCGGCCGGCGTCCTCTGGCAGGATGGTCGTCCGTGACACAGGAGCGGTCCATGGCTGACGTGATCGGGGTGATCGGTGGCACCGGTCCGTTGGGCAAGGGGCTCGCCCTGCGCTTCGTTCGGGCCGGCCGCGAGGTCGTCGTGGGGTCGCGGACCCAGGAGCGCGGTGACGAGGTCGCCGCGTGGATCCGTGAACGGGTCGACGGTCCGGTGCGGGGTGCCACCAACCTCGACGCCTGCCTCGCGGCCGACGTCGTCGTGTTGGCCATCCCCTACGACGGCATCGATGCGACCCTGCCACCGCTGGTCGAGGCCATCGGCACCAAGGTCGTCGTCTGCTGCATCAACCAGATCGGCTTCGATCGCCAGGGCCCGTTCGAACTCCACGACGGTCGGCCCTCGTCCGCGGAACAGTCGCAGGCCCATCTGCCGGACGCCCGACTGGTCGGGGCGTTCCACCACGTCGCCGCCGGGGCGCTGGCCAAGGACGAACCGGTTGACGTCGACGTCCTCCTGGCGGCGGACGACGACGCGGCCATGCAGGTCGCGCAGGACCTCGTCGAACTCATCCCAGGGATGCGGGCCGTGACGGTCGGGGCGCTGCGCCTGGCTGCTCCCGTCGAGCACTTCACCGCCGTCCTTGTCGCGGTGAACCAGCGCCACAAGGTCCGCGCCGGCGTCAAGCTCGTCGGCCTGGTCCGCGAGGACTGACGGCACACGCGAGGGTCGGTCAGATCTCTTCGAGGAGCTTGGCCTTCTTGGCCTCGAACTCGGCGTCGGTGAGGGCGCCCCGTTCGTGGAGGTCTGCCAGTTCGCTCAGGCGTTCGACGGCGTCGCGGGGACCGGCCGGGGCGACGGTGGTGCCGGCCCGCTGCGTGCGGCGGTCGCGGTACTCCAGCACCTCGGCCTCGAAGGCCTCGGGGTCGGGGATGTCGGCGAACACGTTGCGGCCCTGGGTCGACTCGATGATCATGTCGCCGTAGCCCAGCATCCGCTCCGCCACGTTGCGCGTCATGGTGATGTTGTCGATCGACTCCAGCGGGATCTTCGCCTTGGTGACCTTGAGCACGCCGGTCTTGACGATGATCTGGTCCGTGGTCAGCGTGTAGGTCGTCGAGAAGTAGTTGACGAGATCCGCCGAGGCCACGGTTGCCCAGCCGACCACGGCCAGGCCGGCAAGGATGTAGGCAGCTGGCCCGTCGAGGAAGTTGAAGGCCAGCACCACCGCGGCGATGGCCAGGATGGTCCAGAGCCCCACCGCCAACAGCACACGCCAGTGGGGGCGGAACTGCCGGACGATCTCGCCCCGCTCTGCGGGGTCGTTGCCTGCTTCTTCGACCATGGACTGTCCCTCGCTCGGTGCGCTGAGCCTAGGGATCCGGGCGCGTTCTGGTCGGCCGACGCGGCCTCGCGGGGAAAGCAGGGGAGGGCTACGGTCCGGCCCGGCCACTGCACCATCACTTCCCACGACCGCCAGGAACCCTGTGACCACCGTCTTGGACCTGCTGTCCGGGAAGGGTGTGCACCTCGGCGCCCTCACCGCCGTGCTCGCTGATCGGTTCGGTGACCGCCCGGCGATCGAGGACGAAGGGGCCACGCCCGGTCTGCATCCGGGAGGCCCGCGGACGCACGCAGAGCTCGAGGAGCATGTGGCTCGCCTCGCCGCAGCCCATGCGGCCGACGGCGTCGTGGCCGGCGATCGCGCCCTGGTGATGCTTGGCAACCGCATCGACGTGCTCCTGCACATCATGGCGCTCGCTCGGCTCGGTGCCATCGCCGCACCGACGAACGTGCGCCTGAAGCCGGCCGAGGTCGCGGCGATCGCCACCGCGGCGGGTGCCAAGCGGGCCATCGTCGACGCCGGGACCAAGGTGAAGGGCCTGACGGTCACCACGACCCAGGCGCTCGGGACGTGGCTCGAGGCCAACCGTGAGGCAGCACTGCCGGCCCCCGACGGCCTCGACCCGAAGGCGACGGCGGTCCTCCTGGCCACCTCAGGAACGACGGGCCTGCCGAAGGCGGCTGCCCTGACCAGCCACGGGCTCACGGCATCGATCGGTCGGCTCACGGTGCTGCCCGTCGGGCAGCAGTCTGGTCCGCGCGGCGGCCGCGACCTGTTGTTGGAGGCCCTGCCCCTGACCCACGTGATGGGCCTCGCCTGTGTCCTGGGCGGCCTGGCAGCGGGCGTGCCGGTCCTGCACCGTCCGGCCTTCGACGCGACCGAGCTGCTGGACCTGATCGAGCAACGTCGGCCCAACCTCTTCATCGGCGTGCCGACGATGTTTGCGGACCTCGAGGCTGCGGGAGCCGACGATCGTGACCTCTCGTCGATCCAGATCTGGGGTTCGGGCGCCGACGTCATGCCGCCGGATCGGGCGCGGCGCTTCCAGCGACGAGGGGCGCTGACGCGCCTTGCTGGCCGCGGCCTCGGCCAGGCGGCGTTCGCCGACGTCTACGGCATGGTCGAACTGTCGGGCGGTGCGGCCCTGCGGCTGTACCCGCCGCTTGGCGTCGGCATGGTCCAGATCCCGTCGTTCGCCGTCGCGCTGCCGGGGATGCGCGTGCGGGCGGTCGATGCGGACGGCGTCGCGGTTGGCCGTGGGACCGTGGGGGAGTTGCAGTTCAAGGGGGCCGGGGTCCTGCGCGGCTACGAGGGACGCCCGGACAGCGGGCCGGACGACGACGGCTGGTTCGCCACAGGGGACAACGGTCGGGTCTGGCCCGGAGGACTGTTCTCCTTCGCCGGGCGCAGTCGCGACCGCCTCAAGGTCGGCGGGTTCTCCGTCTTCCCGGCCGAGGTCGAGGAAGAACTGCGCGACCATGTCGACGTGCGCGACGTCGCCGTCGTCGGACTCCCCGACGACCGGACCGGAGAACGCCTGGCCGCCCTGGTCGTCCTCGACGGGATGCCGAAGGAGGACTTCGACGAGGCCGCATGGCTCGACTGGTCAGCCAAGCGTGTGGCCGGCTACCGACGGCCACGGTCCGTCGGCGTCGTCGATGCACTGCCACGCGGGAATCATGGCAAGCTGGACCGTGCAGGGGCGACCGAGCTGGCGCTGGCCATGTCCCGGGACGATCTCCTGGTGACGGCCGACTGATCCACGGGCAACCATGACGCCCCGACGAGGACACCCACCGTGCCCACCGTGAAATCCCTTCGCCTTGCCATCGACGACCCGATCGTCGACTCGGTCCAGGCGACCGTGCATGCCCCGCGAACCCCGTCCGGCACGGCCGTGCTCCTGACCCACGGCGCGGGTGGGACATTGGACACCCCGGGCCTCGTGGGCCTGGCCGAGGTCATCGCCGCCGCCGGCCACACCGCCGTTCGCGTCAACCTCCCGTATCGGGAAGCCGGCCGCAAGGGCACGCCGCGTGCCGACCGCTCGGTCGAGCCCTATCGCGAGGTCGCTCGCGCCGCGGCGGCGGCCGTGTCCGCCGACCGCTGGGTGCTGGGTGGCAAGTCCTACGGCG
>CBDTZE010000169.1:0-5334 GCA_965364815.1 uncultured Nitriliruptoria bacterium
TGGCCGTCCTGGGCTTCCTCGGGGGGACAGTCGGGCTGCGGCTGTATGCGACGACCTCGTTCGACGAGGGCTCGATCTACGGCCAGTTCGCCACCCCACTGGTGGTGCTGTTGTGGTTCTGGGTCAGCGCCATCGCCCTGCTGGTCGGTGCGGAGTTCAACGCGGAGATCGAGCGGCTGTGGCCAACGACGACCGCCCGGGCGAAGCACGAAGGCATCACGGTGCAGGAGTTGCAGCGACGCGAGATGGCCCGCCGGCGCAAGCGTCTCAGCCAGATCCTGCCGCGAGGCTGGTGGGCGCGACGCAATGCGCGGGCCACGCCGGACCCTCCACAGGATGGCGAGTAGGGCCGAGGCTGGCCGGAAACACGAGCAAGGCAGACCACCCTTGGGCAATGAGGCCTATATTCAGGGCAAGCCCTCCCGGGCACAACAGGAAAGACGCTGGCCATGGCGGACGAACTACTGCGGGTCATCGTCGTTGACGACGATCCCATGTGGCTCGCCCTGACCGCTGCCCTGGCGGACACCGACGACGGCATCGAGATCGTCGCGAAGGCATCCACGGGCGCGGCCACGTTGGCTGCTGCCGTCGCGCACGAGTCCTGCGTCATCCTGCTGGACCTTGCGATGCCGGACATCGACGGTCTGTCACTGCTCCCCGATCTGTTGGAGCAGGCCCCGGGCTGTCGGGTCGTCGTGGTCACCGGCAACGACTACGCGCCGTTGCGCGAGATGGCTGCCGACGAGGGCGCCGTGGGCCTCTTGGCGAAGAACCCGTTGGAGTCGCTCTTCGACCGCCTTCGGGAGTGCCTCGCTGCAGACGAGGCCGCCTAGTCACGCAGGCAACGACCTCGGTTGGTCAGGTGATCTCGGGAGCCACGGGAAGCTCGATCGTGAAGCACGCGCCACCCGAGGGGCGGTTGGCGGCCGTGACCGAGCCGCCCGACGCCTGGGCCAAGGTGTTGACGATGTGCAGCCCGATGCCCGTGCCCTTGATCTGCGTCTGCACGCCCCGGTTGAAGGGAGCGAACAGGTCATGCCCTTCGGGGACGCCAGGGCCTTCGTCCAGGACCAGGATCCGAACGCGATCCTCGTCGGGCACGACCGCCGACTCCACGGTGACCGTCGTCCCGGCAGGCGAGTACTTCACAGCGTTCTCGACGAGGTTGCCGACCAACTGCTCCAGGGCCCTCGCGTCGACCAGCGCCGTGCCGTCGAGCGATCCTGCGACCACGGTGTGGTCAGCAGCCGCCGCGGCAGCGCCCTCGACCAACTCGACCAGCACGGTCATCGGCATCGGGACCGGCGTCAACTCTGACTGCAACATCGCCGCGCTGGCCTCGCCGAGCATGTCATCGACCAACTCCTGGAGACGCCCCGCGCCCCGGCTCGCGCTGCCGATCGCCAGCTCGATGGCGTCCTCGCCCATCTCGCGCCACTTGGTCCGGAGCGTCTCGACCCAACCAACGACGGACGTCAGCGGGCTCTTGATCGAGTGCTCCGCCGAGGCGATGAAACGCACGCGGTCATCGAGGCGACGCTCGGCCAGCTCGGCCCGGATGCGTTCGCGTCCCAGCTCGATCTCTCGGCCGAGACGGTCGGCGATCAGCGAGGCGAACATCTGGAACGTCGCGAGGGTGTCGTCGTCGAGCTCGTAGCTTGCGGTGCTGCCGGCGCAGAGCGTGCCCGCCACTTCCCCGTCGCGACCCACGAGGCTGAACGGGACACTGACGTAGCCACGGACGCCGAACATCTGGTGAGCCACGTGGTCTGGCTGGGACTCGCCGAGGTCGCTGATGCCATGCTCGCCCCGCTCCATCAGCATGGCACAGAGGGTCGCGTCCCAGGGCAGGGCGCCACCTTCCGGGAGCTCGATCGACCCTGCGTTGTGGGTGAACCGCCACAGTTGCTCGTTCGACCGACGATCATGGAACGTGAGATAGGCCGTCTCGAGCCCCGTCATCTTCACGAGCATCGCCAACAGCGGCCGGACCAGCGACGCGAGGTCGTCCGCCTGCGCCGAAGCGATCGCGACGTCCCGCAGGGCCGCATCTTGACTTGTCGTCACGGGCCGACCTCGTCGTTGTGGACCGCTCAGGAAGCTACTCGCGCAGGGGCACGCTGCCATCCGTGCGGTGTGCCTCGTCGTGCACGGTCAGCATCTGGTCCTCGAACGGTGCGGCGTCGGGGGCGACGATGTCCAGGCCGGCGAGGTGGCGCGTGATCGGACCGTCACCCGACCGGTCGAAGGCGCGCGCCTCGAGCAACACCCCAGCAGCTTCGGCGTCCATGCGTTGATGCTGGGCCAGGTGTTCATGCCAGTCGTGGACTTCGAAGATCTCGGTGATCCGGTGGGGGCGACCCGCGTCACGGAACAGCTGCCAGCGGTGCACGCCGGTCCGGAAACGCTGACGCCGCAACTCCGCCATCACCGCGAGGAAGGCGCGCAGTTCGTCGGGGTCGATCTCCCACGTCGTCGTCACGATGATCGGGCTCCCCCCGACCTCGACGGGGTGCATCGGCATCGCCCAGCCCTCGGGCGCGAGCGGTTCACGCAGGTCCCCCAGCACGGGCAGTTCGCGCCGCAAAGCACTGACACCCAGGACGACGGTGAACACGGACATCGTCGCGACCGCCCGACCCGAGCCGATGCCTTCCGCCAGCAGCCCCGCCGCGAAGGAACCGACGGGTTGGAGGCCGATGCCCAGCAGATAGAGCGACACGATGCGGCCTCGCAGCCAACGCGGCGCGAGGATCTGGATCGACGCGTTCAGCGTCGTCAGGGTCCACACCCACGCGACCCCGGCAATCGCCAGCGCCGGCGCGGACAGCCACGGGTCACGGGCCAAGCCGAACACGACGCCCGCGAGCCCGAACGTCAGCACCGAGCCAGGGAGCATCCTTGCGCCGAGGCGATGGCGGGCACGCTCACGAGTCAGCGCGCCGGTCAACGCCCCGGCGCCGAAGATGCCGTAGAGCAGACCGAAGCCTGCGGCCCCCAGCCCGAGGTCGTCCGACACGACGCTGGGCAGCAACGCCTGGACGCTGGCCGTCGACAGGGCGAACAGCGCCGTCACCACCAGGAGCACCCGGACGTCCGGCGTGAACCGCACGTACCGGACCCCAAGGGCGGCAGAGCGCCACATGCGCTGGCGGGACGGGTCCTCGATCGCCTGGCGCGGGTAGGTGAGCAGGACCGCCACGATGCCGAGGTAGGTCACGGCGTTCACGGCGAACGCAACGCCCGTCAACCCGGCTGCGATGAGCGCGCCGCCGATGGACGGGCCCAGAGCACGCGCGACGTTGAAGGCCGCCGAGTTCAGCGTGATGGCCTGGGCACGCAGGGGCGTCGGAACCATGTCCGGGATGAGGGTCTGCGCCGATGGCAGGCTGATCGCGCTGCCCACACCCAGGGCGAGCGAGAGCAGCAGCAGCGAGGTGGGCGTGATCACGTCGGTCAGGGTCATCGCGGCCATGACGCCCGTTGACGTCGCGCTGATGAGCTGCCCGACGATGAGCAAGGTCCGCCGGTCGACGGCATCTGCCAACACGCCCGCTGGCAGGGTCAACAGCAACCGCGGCAGCGTGATGGCGGTGAACACCAGCGACACCAGCAGCGGTGAGCCCGTCAACTCCTGCATGAGCCACGGACCGGCCGTCAACTGCAGAAACGTGCCGACGTTGCTGACGACTATCGCCGACCAGATGCGCCGGTAGTCCGGCACCCCGAGCGGGGCGAATGTGCCGACGCGCGGGGCGTCGACGACCTCGTCCACACGTCCGTCGGCAGCCATGCCGGCCGAGGCTATCGACGGGCGTTCTGCGGCTCGTTGGTCAAGGGTTTCGGCGTCGACCCGGACCTCGAGATCGTCGATCTCAGAGCGGCTGTGCCACGGCAGCTGAGGTCAGCTGAAGAGCTCGGTGCCGACGACGGCGAGTGCAGCGGCGACGACAGACCAGCAGACGGTCGCCGCGCCGATCCAGCGGAAGGCCCGCTCGGGTGCGATGCCGAAGCTGACCGCGACCAGCGCCGACAGCTGCGTGCCGAGACCGAGCGGACCGAGCACGGCGAGCGCGGGCAGCCCCCATCGCTCGAGCACCCGACGGGCTCGACCGCCGCGCTCGCCGGTTTCGGACTGGACGTCGGCGTCGGCCTCACGACCTCGACGTCGCCGCCACCACCGGACGATCCGGTCGCCAGACCATGCAGCAACCGCGACGGTCAGCAGGTTCCCGCTCGCGCCAGCCACGACCGCAACCACCGGGTGCAGGCCAGCGACGATGGCGACGGGCACGACGAGGATCGCCTCGAGCCACGGCGTCGCGCCGCCGAAGAAGGCCGTGACGGCGAGCCCGAGGTCGCCGGTCATCGTCGGAGTCCGAGGTTGCTGATCGCCGACCTCTCACGCGCCCGCATCGGCCACCACGCTACGGCGCTTGGGTGTCGGGATTCGTTGGTGCGGGCCTGCGGCTCCCCGGAGACCGACTCGTGGGAGCAAGGCCAGCCGACGGTCTCGTGGCGAGGCCCATGCCATTGATCATGACCGTGCAGGCACCAACCTGCTGCGGGCGAGGAGGCCATTCGCCCCCGGGCAGTGGGCGTTCGTATGGCTCGCTCCAAACAAGTGCAGCAGTTGGTGGGCGAGGACTGGACTGGCTCTGGCGGAGGGTGGGGGATTCGAACCCCCGGTGGGATGAACCACGACGGTTTTCAAGACCGTTGCACTAAGCCGGACTATGCGAACCCTCCTGGTGCCGCTGCGTCGACGTCGCTGAGGAGAGACGCAACTGCCTCGCAATCGTAGACGTGCACCGAAGCAGCGGCGTGATGCGGCCGCCAAGGAGCGAGGCAGGAGCCGGCTGACCAAGTGGCGAAGGTTTCCTTCATGACCATGCCAGCCCTGCCCTTGGTGGCCCGCGCGGCGATCGCCGGGTTGGCGATGGCAACGTTGGGCATGTCCCCGGGCCACCTGCCGCCTGACCAGGATGACGGGGGTTCTGGCGGTGACGCCGGGTTCACCCTGGCCACGGCCGCACCGGTGGCGTTGGGCCGCACCTATATGGGTCACCTCATCGCCGACGGAGCGCTGCCCTATCCAACGGGCGACACCGACTGGTATCGCTTCGACGCGACTGAGGGTCAGTCCGTCAACGTCCGTACTGGCGCTGGACTGGCGGCCGGCTCCTGGTGCGTGGCAATCCTCGATGCCGACGGAGAGAGGATCGATGGACACTGTTCGCCCTCGCAGTTCTCCGTCACACTGCCCGCAACCGGAACCTACGTACTGGCTTTCTCCTCTTCAGTCTCTGCACAAACGACGCCCTACTCCTT
>CBDTZE010000170.1:0-5311 GCA_965364815.1 uncultured Nitriliruptoria bacterium
GTCACTGAGGTTGAAGGAGTCGTGCGTCAACACCGTGATCGTGACCGCGTCGGCTCCGACGGCGTCCGGTGCCAGGTCCGAGGGCGGGCTGTCGATCAGTTGGTCGTCGGCGGACGTGATGTTTCCGCAGGCGGTGGCCAGCACGGCGGTCACGAGGGTCGCGGCCAGTGCGCGGGTCCGGCGTGGGTTCATGGTCAGGATTCCAGGTGTTCGTCAGAAGCAGGGAGGACGGCGAGGAGCACGCCCGTGGTGGCGACGACCGTTGCATCGCCGCCGAGGAATTCGTTGGAGACGCCGCGCGTCGACGTGGGGGAGAGCACGTCGTCGGTGAGGTCCCAACGCAAGCCGGTGGTCGTGACGCCCGAGGCGTCGCCGCCCACGGCCTGCAGCGACAGCAGACGCCCGAGTTCGCCATGCAGCGTCCGGGCGCGATCACGCACGACATGCACGTGGGCGCCGCCAAGGACGGCGTCAACCTCGACATCGGCCAGCGACGGGTCGGCCAGGGCGAGGAGGTTGGCCAGCCCCTGGTCGAGTCGGCCACCGGCCCCACCGATCACGACGATGCGTCGCGTCCCGTGGGCCATGGCGGCTGCGAGGGCGAGCGCGAGGTCCGTGTGGGCCTTGTCGCGCGGATGCACCTCAGCCGCGACGCCGTCGTGCATCGCCCCGGCAAGGACCGAGGCGTCCACGGAATCGAGGTCGCCGATCACCACGTCAACCTCCAGGCCCAGGGCGATCGCCAGGTGGAGTCCGGAGTCGACCGCAAGGACACGCTGGGCGACGGGCGGCGTCAACGAGGCTGCCGCGACCGGGTCACCGGCACGGCCAGCGAGCACGACGAGGGTCGTGTCCACCATCTCGAAATCGCGTTGCGCGGTCACCCGGCTCCCTCCGCTGGTGTTAGCCAGGTCAGGTTCGGAGGGTCGACGGCGCGTCTGGCCGTCCTCTCAGCCCGGCTGCCCGGGCTCCCCTGCGGGAAGTGCTTGTCCGTCTCAGGCTAACGGTGCGCGGCGGCCTGCCCCACACGTCGGATGAACTGCTCCGCCGCATCGAGTTGTGCCGGGTCTATCCACTCGTCGGGCTTGTGTGCTTGCTCGATCGAGCCAGGTCCGCAGACGATCGTCGGGATGTCGCGGGCGGCGAAGTGTCCGGCGTCGGTGGCGTACGAGACGTACGAGGCAGGCGTGTCGAGCGCACCACACGACCGGGCCATTTCCTCCGCAGCGGAGCCGTCCGGTGTCAGGAGCGGCGGGACGATGTCGGAGAACGGTGCGAAGGCGATGCCCACCTCGTCGAGCGACGCGTGTCGTGCCAGTTCGGGGAGCACGACCTCCTCGGCGTACTGCTGGACGCCGGCGAAGACCTTGGCCAGGTCGACCTCCGGGATGTTGCGGCCCTCGAGGAGCATCGTGGCCAGGCGAGGCACGATGTTGATCGCCTGCCCACCCTCGACACGGTTGATCGCGAAGGTCGAGTACGGCGGGTCGAACCGTTCGTCGTACGGACCCTGGTCCTCATGACGCAGTGCGAGGTCCGCGACGTGGTTCAGGATCCGGCCGGCCGCGTGGATGGCCTGTGCCGTTCCGCGTGGCTGGCTGGAGTGGCCGTCGATTCCCGTGACGGTGACCCGGTAGCCGCCGATGCCCTTGTGTCCCTGCACGACCTCCATGAGCGTGGGCTCACCCACGATGCAGAGCGCGGGGTCCTGGATCCGGCTCCGGAGTTCGTGGACCAGGTGCGGGGCGCCCCGCGTGCCGATCTCCTCGGAATGGGAGAACGCCAGGACGATCGGCCGCTGGAGCGTCGTCGGGTCGAGGTCGGCGAGCCCGGCCAGGCAGGCGGCCACGAACCCCTTCATGTCCGTCACACCTCTGCCGACCAGTCGGCCTCCAGCCTCGGAGACGGTGAACGGATCCGACGTCCAGGGCTGGCCCGTCACGGGGACACAGTCGAGGTGAGCCGACAGCACGATGGCATTCGGGGCTTCGGGCCCGATCCTGACCAGCAGGTTGTGCTGCTCGGCCTCGCTCGGCGGGTCGGGATCGATGAGGTCCCACACCTGCACACCCGGCCGCTCCAGGCGCTCTGCGAGGTGAGCCACGATCGTCGCGGTGGAGTTCGCGGAGGTCGTGTCCAACGCCACGAGCTCGTCGAGGACCACACGCAGTTGGCTGCTGGGCACCGGGGTTCCTGTCGGTCGAGACGGTGTCGCCAAACTACGTCGAAGCGCTGATCCGGCTGGGGCGTCACGGCAAAACGATGAACGCCCCACCGAGGCGGGGCGTTCGACGTTTGCTGGCCGTCAGGCCGGCGATGTCACCAGGACGCCTTGCGGACGCCGGGGACCTCACCGTTGAGTGCCTTGCGACGGAAGTCAACGCGGTCGAGGTTGAACGCACGCAGGTAGCCGCGCGGACGACCGGTGGTCGCGCCACGGTTGCGCAGACGGACCGGCGATGCGTCGCGGGGCATCTTGTTCAGCTCGTCACGAGCGGCGAACTTGGCGTCCAGGTCCGCGTTCGGGTCGCTGATGATGATCTTGAGCTCCGCACGACGAGCAGCATGGCGCTCGACGATCACGGCGCGCTTGTTGTTCTTGGCGATCATTGACTTCTTGGCCATGATGTTTCTCCGTGGCCGTTGCCGGCCGTGCCCGATGGGCGAGGTTGGTGGATCAGCTCGAGGTGCGCTGGTAGCGGCGCTGGAAGCGCTCGACGCGGCCGGCGGTGTCGACGATCTTCTGCTTGCCCGTGTAGAAGGGGTGGCTCTCCGAGGAGATGTCCAGCTTCACCAGCGGGTACTCCACGCCGTCGACCTCGACGGTGTCACGCGTCGTGATGGTCGAGCGCGTGATCATCTGGAAGTCCGCAGAGTCGTCACGGAAGACGACGTAGCGGTAGTCGGGGTGGATGTCCTTCTTCACGGCAGGTCCTCGCGGGCCCGATGCCAACGCGGCAGGCATCAGTCTTGGGCTTGTTGTGGTTGGTCGGCGGGCCCTGGTGCCGCACCCGTGGGGGGTGGGGAGGGGAGAGCCGCTGACGACAAAGCGCGCCGACGAGGGCGCACCGGCGGGGAGGGTAGCCACGACGTGCACACATGTCATTCGTGGCACGGTCCCGGCGAGCGCTCGCAGCGCAGGTTGTCGACCCCGGAACCGTACAGCGACGGTGCTGGGGTCGGCCGATCGGCCACGTGACACCACCCGCAAATATGCCCAGTTGGAAGGATTTGGTTGGCGGCGATCGCCGCCGACGTGAAAGGGGACGGCCCACCAGCCCCACACGGACGTGAACCTTGCGCAAGCCCCTCGCCGCCATGCTCGCCGCAGGCCTCGCCGCCGCCGCCACCATCAGCCTCCGGCCGACGCCCGAGGTCCCGGTTGCCGCCTCGCTGCCCCTGGCCGACTTCAGCCACAGCGCAGACGTCGACGGCATCGCGGGTGGGCCCGCACGGTTCCTGCTCGAAGTGGACCCGATCGCGCTGCTGGACGGCATCGAGACACTCGCCTCACCTGCCTTCGCGTCTCCCGGTCGCGACGAGACCGGACTGTCCGCCGAGGACCTCGCCGCCATCGCTGCACTGGACGAGGCAGGACTGGACCCCCGCATCAGCGGCAGGGACCTGGCGCCGTCTGCGCCCGCTGGGAATGCGCCGCCGGTGGCGTCGGGCCACGACGGGCGTCGACTCGAACTGGCACTGCCCGGCGTCACCGAGGCCCGGTGGGTGGGGCCCACACACCTCGCCGTCACGGGCGACGTCGCCCTCGCTGACCTCGCCGCACTCCCGGGCGTCCTGCAGGCAACGACGGACCCCGTCCTGTCACTGACCGCAGCCGATGAGCACTGGGACCTGCTCTGGGGCCTGGAGAACATCGGCCAGCCGATCCAGGGCCAGCTCGGCACGCCCGGAGCGGATCTGCGTTGGGCCGGTGCCAGCACCCGCGCGACGGGTGAGGGCGCGCTCGTTGCGATCATCGACTCCGGCGTGCAGCTCGACCATCCCGACCTGGCCCATGCCGTCTGGTCGAACCCGGACGAGGACTGCAGCAACGGCCTCGACGACGACGCCAACGGCTACGTGGACGACTGCCACGGCTGGGACTTCGTCAATGACGACGCGACGCCGTCCGACGCCGGCGCGGACAACGGCCACGGCACGCACGTGGCCGGCACGATCGTCGCGCGTGACGGCAACGGCATCGGTGTCGCCGGTGTCGCCCCCGATGCGAAGTTCATGTCCCTGAAGGTCCAGGACGGCGGCTCCTTCCCCTCCAGCCGTGCGGCCGAGGCCATTCGCTATGCCGTCGACAACGGCGCCCACGTGATCAACGCCTCGTGGGGGGCCGGGGGCGGTCAGCCTCCGTCACCCGCCATTGCCGCGGCGATCGCCCTGGCCGAGGCCCGCGGCGTCCTCTTCGTCGCAGCCGCCGGGAACGACGGCGTCGACATCGACGCGAGTCCGACTTACCCGGCCGCCCTGCCCAACGCGAACATCGTCTCGGTCGCCGCGACCACCAACGCCGATCGCCTGGCGTCCTTCTCCAACCGTGGTGCCGTCGGCGTGGACCTCGCCGCGCCCGGCCAGGCCATCGCCTCGACCGTCCCGGGCGGCTACGCCTGGGCCAGCGGTACCTCCATGGCCGCGCCGCACGTGGCTGGGGTGGCCGCCCTGCTGGTCCAGCACCTGGGCACGACGCAGGCATCGGTTCTGCGCGAGCACCTCCTGGCCAGCGCACGGTTCGTTCCCGGGCTCGTCGGCTCGGTCACGACGGCCGCGACCGTCGACGCCGCCGGCGCGGTCGGCGTGCGTGAAGGTGGCGTCACCGTCACGTTCGCGGGCTTCCAAGGACTCCGTGACGATGCGCCACAGGAACTTGGGCTGGAGTTGGTCGGGGTCGGGCTGCCGCGCGACGCCGAGCTGGTCCGACGCGTGACGCTCGGGTACGTCCACGGCAACCAACTGGTTGGCGTGGTCGGTCAGCCCATGCTGCTGGACCAGGACGGGGACGGCAGGACTGCTGCGGTCGAGACGACCGCGGACGCGCTCGTGCCCGTCGATGCCGCACCGCTCGGTGACGCCGAGCTCGAGGCCATCGAGCAGGACGCCTGGCGAGCCGCCCTGACGTTCCAGCTGCCGGCGGGGACCTACGCCCTGCTCGTCGAGTTGGTCCACCGCGACACCCTCGCCACCTTCGGCCAGCCGCAGGTCGGGCTGTTCCACGTCAGCGCGACCCAGGCTCCCTCCCCGGAGCCGTCACCGACCGCGCCGCCCGCGACCGTGCCCACGGCCCCGACCGCGCCCAGCGCCC
>CBDTZE010000171.1:0-5292 GCA_965364815.1 uncultured Nitriliruptoria bacterium
GGCCGCCGCCGCCGCCGCCGCCGCGGAAGCGGGACCGGCCGAGGGCGAGGTCTTCGAGGTGGCAACCCTGACCGTCAACCTCGACACGCCGGAGCTCCGGTATGCCCGCGTGCAGTTCGGCGTCGTCACCAACGCCGCCATGGAGGCGGTCGACCCACTCCCGCGCATCCCTCTGCTCCGGGACATGGCCATCGACACGATCGCGGAGTTCAGCCCCGACGAGTTGCGAACCGTCGCCGGCCACCAAGCCCTTCGTGACGCGCTCACGGAGGACGCCCAGGAGGTCTGGCCTGACGGCGAGATCCTGCGCGTCGTCTTCTACGACCTGATTGTCCAATGAGCCGGAGGACCTGACACGACCTGACCACGAGCAGCAGCCACCCGACGGATCGCGTGGCACGCAAGGCACGGACGCCCACGAATCTCGTGCGGTGTGCTTGATCGTGGGCAGTGACGGCCGAGAGGGGAAGCAAGCATTCGCCGCCCGTCCCAGAGCTGAAGGAGGCCGCGTGCCCACCCCTCGCTCCTCGAACACGGGTGCAGCCCGTCCGCACGACTGGCGCGCCGGCGGCGCCCAGCAGCGGCCCCACCTGCGCACCCTGGTCCGGATGCACGAAGTGTTGGTCGAGCAACTCGCTCCCGCACTCTCCCGTCAGCTCAGGTGCGAGGTCGACCTCGAGTTGGCCGCCACGGAGCTGGCCACTTTCGACGAGTATCTCCGGTCGATGCCGATGGTCACCGTCGTGACGACCTACAAGATGCTGCCGCTCGAGGGCCGCTGCGCGGTCGAACTCAACCCGCAGCTTGCGACCGTCATGGTCGAGCGCATGCTCGGCGGTCCCGGCACCCTGCCGCAGCTTCGACGCCTGACGGCGTTGGAGTCCGCGGCACTCACGGAGGTCGTCGACGTCTTCGAGACCGCCCTGGCTTCGACCTTCGCGCCCGTGGTCGAGCTGCAGGTCCGTCACGACGAGATCGTGTTCGACCCGGAGTTCCTCGACGTGGCCGAGGGCCAGGACACCGTGATCCTGCTGGCCTACCGCATCCGGTTGCGGGCCGAGGAAGGCACGACCGAGGGCATCGTGACCCTCTGCTACCCGACCTCCCAGCTCGCCCCCGTCCTGCGGCACCTGTCCGCGGCGGACCTCAGTGACGTCGGTGACGAGCCGGCCGCCCGACCCGTCGGCCCGTTGGTGGACCACCTCCCGGACGTCAACGTCCCGGTCACCGTTCGGCTGAACCCGACGACCATGATGGCCCGCGACATCGCCGAGCTCGCACCGGGCGACGTGCTGCGCCTGGACCACCGCCTCGGCGAGCCCGTCGTCGGCTTCTGCGGCGACAGCGAACTGTTCGAGGGCAACCTCGGGCAGCGCCGCCGGCGTCTGGGCATCCAGGTCGTGGGCGTCCGCCAGACCCCCGCCGCAGCCGACCAAGGCACCCCCGTCGGCCTGCCGGCACTTTCGGCCGGCCAGGGCGGACTGCCCGACCCCCTCACCAACCTCGTCAACACGCCCGTGAACGCGCAGGAGCTGCCATGACCGACGACTCGAATGGGGCGGCCACAGCCGTCCAGGAACCGACCGAGGTCTCGGCCGCCAGCTATCCCGACCTCGGGCCAGGCGCGGGCCCCGGCCCGTCGGGTCCGCTCGACATGCTCGGCGACGTCGGCCTGACCGTGACGGTCGAACTCGGCAAGGTCAACATGCGCATGCGCGACCTGCTCGCCCTGCGCGAGGGATCGGTCGTCGAACTCGACCAGGTCGCCGGCGGTCCCGTCGACGTGCTGGTCAACGGCAAGTTGGTCGCCCGCGGCGAGGTTGTCGTGGTGGGCGAGGAACTCGGTGTGCGCGTCACCGACATCGTGTCTCGGGGCTGACGAACAATGGAACAGGTCTCCCTCCTCGACGTCGTCGGACGGCTGCTGCCGTCCCTCTTCGTCGTGATCGGTGGCCTGCTGCTGGTCAAGCGGCTCGCCGCCGGCAAGCGCGGGGGACTGCAGAAGTCCATGCGCGTCGTCGGACGCGTCGGGCTCTCCCGGTCAGCATCGGTTGCGGTCGTGCAGGTCGGTGACCTGCACTACCTCGTCGGGGCGACCGAACAGAACGTGAACCTGCTCGCCGAGTTGCCCGAGGAAACGGTCGCTCAGGTGTTGGCAGGTCAGGCACTCGGTGCCTTCGGAGATCTCCCGCAGGATGCGGGTGTCACCGGAGGCCGTGCCACGCAAAGGAATGCCGTCGAGAGCCCATGGACCGGGCTCGTCCAGAAGGCGCAGGAGATGACTCTGCGCCGAGGACGAGACCCGGGGGGAACGCGTGCTCCACGCTGACGCAACCCCAACTGCGCTTCGTCGGACCCTCATCTCGCTGCTCCTGGCCCTCACGGCCATGCTCGGCGTGGCCGGGTTCTCCGCTTCTGCCGCTCACGCGCAGGAATTCGCCGAGGTCGAGGCACAGATCGCGCCGGTCGACCCGGATCGCATCCAGGTCCCGAACGACACCATCGTGCGGTCGCCCGACGGCGTCCCGGACGTCGAGGTGTCCTTCCAGGAGGACAGCGGCGACGACCTGACCCGCACGGTCTCGCTGGTGCTGCTGATCGCCCTGGGTTCGATCGCGCCGGCCATCCTGCTGCTGATGACGACGTTCACTCGCTTCATCATCGTGCTGGGGCTGACGAAGAACGCCCTCGCCCTGCAGACCGTCCCACCGGCGCAGGTGCTCATCGGCCTCTCGCTCTTCCTCACCGCCTTCGTGATGGGCCCGGTCCTCGAACAGATCAACGAGGACGCCGTCCAGCCGTTCATGAACGAGGAGATCGGACAGGGCGACGCAATCTCGGCCGCCTGGGAGCCGCTCAAGGGATTCATGCTGGTCCAGACGCGCGACGAAGACCTGCAGCTCTTCATGGACCTCTCGGCCTCGCCCCCGCCGGCGAACGTCGAAGAGGTGCCCGCCACGACGCTGATCCCCGCGTTCGTGATCTCCGAGCTGCGCACCGGCTTCATCATCGGGTTCGTGATCTTCATCCCGTTCCTGCTCATCGACCTCGTCGTCGCTGCGGTCCTGATGTCGATGGGCATGGTGATGGTCCCCCCGGTCTTCATCTCCCTGCCGCTCAAACTCCTGCTCTTCGTGCTGGTCGACGGGTGGGTGCTCATGATCGGCGCGATGGTCCAGTCCGTCGGCGCCGTGGGCCTGTCATGACGTCCCCCAATTCCCCAGGAGTGGTCTCTTGAGCGACACACAGGTCCTCCAGCTCGTCGTCGACATGCTCGCCGTGGCGACCAAGATCGCGGCGCCGATCCTCCTGGTCAGCCTCGCGATCGGCGTCACGGTGTCCGTGCTCCAGACGATCACGCAGATCCAGGAGATGACGCTGACGTTCGTGCCCAAGCTGCTTGGCGTCGCACTCATCCTCGTCTTCGGTGGCAGTTGGATGCTCCGCGAGTTGGTCTCCTACGTGACCATCCTGTGGACGTCCATCCCCAACCTCGTCTGACGTCCCATTGGAACTCGCCCTCGACCCCGCCTGGACCGCCGGCCTCGTGCTCGCGATCCTTCGGACGACGGGTTTCGTGCTGTCCTCGCCGATCTTCCCTGCCGGTATCCCGGTGGTCGCCCGGGTCGGCGTCGCCATCGGGTTGGGGCTGTTCTGGGCGACGCCCTTCGCGGGGTCGCTGTCGATCGGTGGCCTGGTCGGGGCGGCGGTCGTCAACATCGGCGTCGGGGTCATCCTCGGCCACCTCACCCTGATCGTCTTCTCGATCTTCCCGATGGCCGGCGGCCTCATCGACGTCACCTCGGGTATGGGCATCGCCGCTGTTCTCGACCCCAACCAGGGCATCCAGGCCGCCCTCTTCAACCGCCTCTTCACGATGGCCGCGCTGGCCATGTTCATGCTCATCGGTGGCGACGCGATGCTGATCCACGGCATCGGTCTGTCCATGGAGATGATCCCACTGGACGGCACGCTGGACTTCTCGGTGGGTCTGCTGCCCTTCGTCATGACGGGCTTGCAGACGATGATGGTCGCGGCCGCGGAACTGGCCCTGCCGACCGTCGCCGCCCTGTTCATGACCGAGGTCGTACTGGGTCTCGCCTCGCGCTTCGCCCCGACCGCCAACGTCTTCGTGCTGGGCCTGCCGCTGCGTCTGCTGCTCACGCTGTCGACGGTGGGCGTGACGCTGTCCATGTTCCCGGGTGCCACGCGGGGCGCCATGCGCCTGATGCGAGAAGCCATCGTCGCCGGCCTGCGCGGCATGGGCGCCGGCTGATCGTTCCGGGGGTTCATGGCAGTGGCTCGACACGGTCGGGCGGTGGATCGACCGCGAACTGGACGACGGCGATCTCTGCCTTGGCATCCATGTGCGCCTTGGCGACGCGGTGCATGCCGTCGACGACAATGCCTTCGGCGGACAGGATGATCGGGAACGCGAGGTCGACGGACGCGATTCTTCGCGCGTGGTCGATCACCGCCCGAACCGTTGGCTGATGGTCGGGGCCGCCGAACCACCAGACCTCGTCGAGATCACGATCGAAGTCCGCCACGGGGCGCCGTTCGACGGGCAGGGTGGCGGCCAGTGCGATCAGGCGGTCGACCTCCCAGATGTGCATCTGGCCATCAACGTCGCGCCGGTGCGTCCTGGATCGTGGCGGCTGGGCCGTGTCATCCATGGAGGTTCCTTCCGATCCCGGGGTTCGAAAGGAGACCACGAAGCCGTGCAGGTCGGGGCGCCGACCGATCCGCCGATCCGCTGACTTCGCCTTCCGGGCCGTGTCACACCCGGTTCGTACTTTGGGGGCATGGTCAACGAGCCCGCCCCGATCGCCGCGATGACGGCCGACCTCGCCGAGGTCAACCGCCGCTGGGTCGCGATCGTGGAACGCCTGATCACGTCACGAGAGCACGTGCAGGTCACGACCGGGCTGTCGATGGCGGTCTGGCTCAGCGGCGTGTCCAAGCTCCCCAAATCTGAACGCACCGGCCTGCTGGTCGCGTCGGACGTCCTGCCGTCGTTGCCGGGTGTGCGTGAACGGTTCGGGGCGGGCGACGTTGCCTGGCCCGTGGTGTCACGGATCTGCGCCAAGGCGAACCGGCTCACCCCGGTCGAGCGTGAGACGATCGACGCCCGGATGTCCGACGCGATCGATCACCTCGCCGGCGACTGCACCGCCGACGCCATCCTCGAGGTGCTGTGGGAGCTGCTCGCCCAGCAGCGTGCCTCCCGAGCCCGCGACCGTGAACGGACCCTGGAGCAGGGCGAGTTCGTGTCGCTGCGGCCCTTCGCGG
>CBDTZE010000172.1:0-5198 GCA_965364815.1 uncultured Nitriliruptoria bacterium
AGGCCGAGATGTTGGGCAGCTTGATGATGTTGGCTTCGGGCGTCTTGGCCATGGCGCCCAAGGTCGCAAGGGCGTCCTCGACGCGCTGGTCCTCCGGGAGCAGGTCGTTGAACGCCGCGATCAGGCGGGCCGCCAGCGAGATGTCCTTGGTCTCCACCTCGACACCGGCGGCCCCTGCGAAGGCCTCGATGACCGGCAGCAGCGAGTGGGTCGCGAGGGCGGGTGCCTCGTCGGTGTAGGTGTACGTGATCTTGGACATGTGCGATCCCGAGGTCGGGGCGTGGACAGGGAGGAGGGTCCCGCGCGGGACCGGGCGTCGACGCCCGATGCTATCCGCGGGTGTCCGTGCCCGGACCGGCCCCAACGGAGCTAGAGATGTCAACCGAACTGGGGGCGGTCGCTGGCCGTGGACCTCACAGATCGTGCAGTGGAAGTCGATGAGCATCGGCGCATCACCTGGCCCGCCCCGGCTACCCACGCTGCGGTCAGCGCCTGCTCCGCGACCTTGACGAGCTGGCGGACATGACCGAACTCCAATTGGCACCAAAATCAGTTCGGTTGACCGAGGATTGGTGATTGGTGGCAACGGTAACCTACGCGGTGCTCATCCACGACCGTTCGGTGTGTCATGCGGTGTACTGCCAATCCGCCACGGCGCGGGGCACGTCGTGCCTTCAACATTTGCCTTTCCATGCTGCTCGTCATCCTCTCGCCAACCACCGCCACCGCGGCCCCGGCCACCATCGCAACAACGGGGCGATCTTGATCGACGACGGGATCGTCCCGATCGATATGAGCCTCCTTACGGGAGCTGAGCAGTTCGCCGGGGCTCCCGCAGGATCTCCTGGCGGGACGCTCCGAGCAGTGGGGATGTACGACAGCCACTCGGTCGTCGTGTATGACCAGATGGCCGGGGTCAAGGAGATCTTGGGCGTTTACCGACTCTTCGTCCAGGGTGACGATGGCGAGTTGGCGGAAACGATCCTGGGCACCTTCCGGGCCCGGTCCAGCCCAGACGGCGGCCTGCTGGCCGAACTCGACTTGCCGACGCTGGCTTCGCCGATAGTCAGCAGTGGCGGCCAGACAACAATGGCGAGCAACCCGTGCAGCGGCGCGGGCCCCGACTGGTGCCCTCAAGCCAAGATGATCAAGCAACAGGCATGTACGGCCCCGGGAACGCCGGTCTGCGCCTTCGGGAGTTGGCCGGCGTCGTTCTGCTCAGGGCGGACGGCTCGCTGCTGGGTTGAGTGGTTCATAGGCGACCCGCTGCGTCACTTCCCGACTGAGCTATTGACCGGTCAGCGCTCCTATAGGCACGACAAGTTGTGCCAAGTTCAATCCTGCGGCGTCGTTGCCTACGCGAGCATCGGCGAGTTCGAAGCGCTGGCTTTCGGCATGAATGCCTTTTGGCAGCGGGACTCAAACTACTCATGGACCGTCCATCAAGTGCCTTGGGAATTCATCGCGACCGTTGATCATCCGGTCAGCGGCCAAGCGCGCGTGCTGTATGACACGGGTGGGACGTTTGCGATCCTCGGCGCGCCCGCCGACTTCGCTTCATGCGCTTCCTCGGTACTCACCGCCAACGGCGGGTATGAGCACGTGGCCATGAAGGCCCCCGATGTGCAGGCATGCGTGCGGTACGACAACAGTTGATCCAGGGTGGGCGGTCGGACATCCCGGACGGCCCGGCCCGTCAAGAGATGCCGCTGACAGAGGGAGCTATGCATGGGAATCGGTGATTGGCTGCTGCGCCGGCGTCTCGACGACGCCTCGCTGGAAGAGGACCACCCAGATCTCAAAGCGGCCTCCGACTTGGCCGTGTCCGATCTGGGATCCTTTCTGGCCTGGGTCATCTTCGTTGTTCGGCGGCGCATCGTGGGTCGCTCGCAGCGCTTCACCGAGGATCCGGAAGAACGCGGCAAGACGGGCGGGGCCCACGCCCCGTAGCGCCTCCTCGCAGCCGTCGTAAGCCGCTGCCCCTCGCGAAGCGGCTTGGGCAGGCGGGACGGACTGGGCCTCGTCGAGGGTCCGGCTCCGGTCCACCGCTGTGCTCCCGATTGGTCGTTCCGATTGGTCGTTTCGGTCACGTGTCGTTCGGAACATGCCGGCTCTGCGGCCGACCCAACGGCCATTTGGACGACCGCGAAACATTCTTGCGACTTTCCTGGCGGTTGTCGCGTCCATCCCGTGAGTGGCGCGGCAAACGTCCGCACCCCAGACACCGAGAGGTCTCCGCTCATGGCAGTTCTTGCTCAGACCACAACCGTCACCAACTTCTTCGATGGAGTGTCCGACGGCGTCACCGCCGCCTGGACCGACGTCGTGGCGTTCGCGCCCCGCATCGTCGGCGCTGCACTGATCCTGCTGGTCGGCTGGCTGGTCGCGAAGTTCATTCGCACCGCCGTCGCCCGCATCACCAGTGGCGCCGGCCTCGACAAGCTCCTGGATCGTGCCGGCCTCGCCGAGACGCTCAAGGAGAACGGGCACACCGCGTCCTCGGTCGTCGCCAACATCGTCTACTGGATGGCTCTGCTGACGGTCTTCCTCATGGCCGCCGAGGCCATGCAGGTCGAAACGCTCACCGTGCTCCTGGCTGGCCTCATCTCCTACCTGCCGCTGCTCATCGTCGCCGTGGTGATCGTCATCGTCGCAGCCGCCATCGGCCGCTTCGTGGGTGAGATGGTCCAGCCCTGGGCCGAGCACCAGCAGGTTGCGTGGGTTGCCACCGCTGCTCGCGTCTCCGTGGTCTTCACCGGTGTCATCGCCGCGCTCAACACGCTGAACGTCGCCCAGGACATCGTCAACGCCCTCTTCTACGCCGTGGTCGGTTCCACCGCCGTTGCCTTCTCGATCGCCTTCGGCGTCGGTGGCATCAAGGCCGGTGAGACCATCTGGCGCCGGGTTGTCGTCCGTGCCTCCGACCTCGACCTGATCGATGTCGAGGCCCCGGCCGAGGTCAACCTCGTCTGACAGCACGACCCAGAAGGGGAGTGACGCGATGCCGGACCGGCGAGCAGGCAACTGCTCGACCGGGCCGGCATCGCCGGTTTTGTCGCCGGCGTCCGGCAGGATGGACACGAACCGGGGAGACCGATGGTCGAGGAGTTGGTCGCAGCGGGCGCCGACGAGGCGCTCGTCGTGGCGTGGATCCGAGAGCATGGCGCGGCGATGCACCGTGTCGCGATCGCGATCGTCCGGGATCACGCCCTGGCGGAGGACGTGGTGCAGGACGCCCTCCTTCGCGCCTGGCGAGCCCACGGCCGAACCGAGGTCCGCAACGAACGGGCCTGGTTGCTGCAGATCGTGCACAACGCCGCGGTGTCCCAGCTCCGCCGCGAGCGGACCGTCAGCATCGGTGACGACGTGATCGCGTCGATGGACTGGGCCGGTGGCAATGTCGAGGACGAGGCGGTCGCCCTCGAGTTGCTCCGCCAGATGCTGGTCGCCATCGAGGGCCTCGATCCCGTCACTGCCTCGATCCTGGTCCTTCGCGAGGTCGAGGACCTGACCTACGAGGACATCGTCGAGGTGACCGGCCTGCCGCTCCCGACGGTCAAGACCCGGTTGCATCGTGGCCGGAGACAACTGCAGGCCGGGATGGAGGGATGGCGACCATGATCCCTCGACGCCATCCCTCGCGTGCCCGTCTGCTGGCAGACGACGAACGCGCCTTGCGGCACGCGGAGACCTGCGAGCGGTGCGCCGATCTGCTCCTCGAGGACGACGCGCCCGCCCTCGGCGCGGAGTTGCGCGGTGCACTGCGGGCGGTCCTCGCGCCCCGTGACGGGTTCGCCACGCGTGCCCGTGCTGGCGCCGCCGACCGCATCGAGATGCAGGATCTGTGGGATCTCGTCGGTGACACTTTCGGCGGGGTCGCGGATGCTGCTCGCGAACTGGCACCACAACCACCTGCCCCGGATGACGAGGAACGCTGATGGATCCGCGACTGGCCGCCCTCGTGACGCTCGTCGGCTCACTGGTCCTTGCCGGCATCCTGGCCGTGGTCGTCCGATCACTCGCAGCCCGGGTCAGCCGACGTGACGGCTCCGAGACACGGCAGCGCGGCGTGGGCCGATCGACGTTCGCGGCGGTCGCAACCCTGGGCGTGGTCGTTGCGCTTTCGGTCCTCGACGAGGAGGCGCTCGACGGCGTGCCGGAGCAGGCGTTGGCCTTCGTCCCTCGACTGTTGGGCGCCGGCGTCCTGCTCTTCGGGGGATGGCTGCTGGCCAACCTCGTCGCTCGACTGATCGACCAGTCGGTGCAGCAAGGCACCGGCCGCGATCTTCCGTGGGTGCCCCGGACGGCGAAGTGGCTGGTGCTTGGTGCCGCGATCATCCTCGCCCTGGGGCAGTTGGGGATCGAGACCACCTTCCTGGTGATCGCCGTGGCCGTGGCGCTGGGGTCCCTCGGACTGTCGGCGGCGCTGCTGGTGTCACGCGCCGGGGGCGACCTGGCCAGGCAGGCCGCACACGGCCGCTACCTGCGACGCCACCTCGCGGTCGGCGACCACGTGGAGACCGACGACTGGTCCGGCGTCGTTGTTCGCGTTGATGCGGCGACCGTCGTGTTGGACGACGGCAGCGGCACGGAGACGTGGGTCCCCAACGCGTCCGTGGTCGAACGCCCCGTCCGCGTCACGCGTCGGGGTCGCCCCACAGCGTGACCGTTCCGCACCACAGGCCGTAGGCAGCCAGTCCGACGGCCACCGCCAGGAGCACCGGCAGGCCCCACGCAGACTGCTGCACCTCGCGCAGGGCGGCGTCGAGGCCGACGGGCTCGTTCGGGTCGAAGGTGATCGCCGCCTGGAGCAGGAACCCGCCCGTGATCGACCAGGCCAGCGCGCGACCGGCGTGACCGGCCTTGCCCAGCGCGATCGTGATGTTCCGCTGGCTCGTGGTCATGGCAGAGAAGTCCAGGCGGTCGGTCCAGCTTCCGGTTGCGGACTTGCGGCCCTGGTCGATGCCGAAGCCGATGACGGCGATGCCGGCCAGTCCGACGAGGACGACGCCGCCGGGCAGCTCGAGGAAGCGCCCCGTGCTCTTGGACGATCCGGAGGATCCACCTTGGCCCAGCACCTTCTGGAGGGCGAGCCACGCCAGGAAACTGTTGCTGAGTGCACTCACGACCCAGCCGCCCCGGTGGACCCAGCCGGGCAGCGAGTCCTCGTCGTCCGTGTCCGACATCGCGATCATCGC
>CBDTZE010000173.1:0-5194 GCA_965364815.1 uncultured Nitriliruptoria bacterium
AGCCGGGCATGGTTGAGGATGGGGTCGTCAGGGGAGCGCGGCGTGGAAGTCATGACTCGACGGTAGGCACCGATTCCGTCAGGTGACCGGTCGCGGACCGCCACAAGGCACGACGTGGCCCGTCAGCGTCGGTGCTTGCGCGGGCTGGGGTCGCCCTTGCCGACCACCGCGTCGACCCAGCGGCCGACCATGCCCAGGCCGTTGCCACGCAGGAACCTCGCCTCGGCAGCGATCTGCTCTGCCAGGCCCGAGGCGTCCACGTCCGCGCGGGCACACTGGTCGTCAAGCCCGGCCGCGAGCCAACCGGCGACCAGGTCCGGGTCGATCTCCGGGTGGAACTGCACGGCGAAGGTGGTCTCGCCCAGGCGCCAGGCGGCGGGGCCGTCGGCATCCGGGCCGGATCCCGACGGGGCGAGCATCAGCTCCGCGCCCTCGGGAAGCGTCGCAACCTCGTCCTCGTGGGTCAGCACGACATGCCCGCCCGAGGGCCAGCCGGCGAAGACCGGGTCGGCTGCGGCCGCGTCCGTCCGGGTCAGCCCGAAGATGCCGCACTCCGGCGCCTCACGGCGGCGGACCTCGCCGCCCAGGGCCTGCCCGAGCAGCTGCGCCCCGAGACAGATCCCCAGCAGTGGCGTCCCAGCGTCGTGTGCTGCGGCGAGCCAGTCCAGCTCCGCCTGCATCCACGGATGCTGCTCGCGGTCCGGGACCCCCATCAGCCCGCCGAGCACCAGCACACCCCGGACGTCCTCGCCGATCTCCGGCAGTCCGGCGGTGGCGTCGACGACCTCGAAGGGGCGCAGGACCGAGCGCTCGGTCAGCATCTGTTCCATGCCGGCGAGGTGGACCTCGGGGGAGTGCTGCACGACGAGCATGCGGCCGTAGTCGTGGTCGTCCATCGTGGCCTCCGTCTGGTCACCGTGCAGGCGGTGCTGACCCTAGGCCCGTGACCGCTCAGGCGAGCAGCGGGACCATGACCACGTAGACGGTCAGCAGGGCGAGGCCCTCGCCCTTGGTGACGCGCCGGCCCGTCGCCATCGCGAACGTCGCCCCGACGGCGACGACCGTCATGAGGACGACCGCAAGGCCAGCAAGCCCGGGATCCTCCAGGGACCCCGGCCCCAGCAGCCCGGCCAGGCCGCCGACGGCCAGCGAGTTGAAGAGGTTGGACCCCAGGAGGTTGCCGACGATCAGGTCGGTCTCGTTCTTCCTCGCCGCCTGCATCGAGGTGGCGAGTTCCGGCAGCGACGTGCCGATCGCGACGATCGTGAGGCCCACGAAGCCCTTGGCCAACCCCATGCCCTCGGCGATCGTGGTTGCAGACGACACCAGGATCTGGGCGGCGGCCAGGGTGCCCAGCAGGCCCAGCACGGCCCGGCCGATCTCCTTGCGGACCGCTGGCGGATTTTCCTCGTCGAGGTACTCCGCAACTTCGTCGGTGAGCTCCTCGTTGTCGCCGCCCCGGCTGCTCACCAGGATGTAGCCCAGCGCCCCGACGAGGGTGACCAGCAGGATCACGCCCTCGACGCGGCTCAGACCGCCCTGCACCATCGCGGCGAACAGCAGCACGGCGGCGAGGGAGAGCGGGGCCTCACGGCGCAAGGTCTCCGACGCGACGGTGATCGTCGCGACCAACGCGGCAGCGCCCAGCACCAACGACAGGTTCGCGACGTTGGAGCCGATGACGTTGCCGACCGCGATGTCCAGTTCCCCGCTGGACGCCGCGATCCCGGACACGACCATTTCCGGGGCCGACGTGCCGAATCCGATGACGACCGCGCCGATCACGACGGGTGACATCTTCAGGGCGGACGAGGTTCGGGCGGCACCCATGACGAAGTGGTCGGCGGCATACGTCAGCAGCACGAGGCCGACGACGATGCCGAGCAGGGACGGGAGCATGGTGGTGACCGCGCGATTGGGTGGGTCGTCGAAGGCTACTTCTGGTCCGCGGATAGCCTTCCGCCCCATCCCCAGCCTCCGCGATTTCTCGCGTGCAGGCACCCCCCATCACGAGGATCTCCGATGCGCCGCATCGCCGCCACGTTCGCCGCGACCGCTCTGCTCCTGACTGCCTGTGGCAGCGAGCCAGAGCTGCTCAATGGTGACGAAAGCTCGACGGCCGCACAGGGAACCGACACAGGAACGGACCAGGACGTGGGCGCCAAGCCGGAATTCACCATCGACTCGAGCCAGACCCCTCCCACCGAGCTGGTCATCGAGGACCTCGTCGAGGGTGACGGCGCCGTCGCCGCATCCGGCGACGCCGTGAGCATGCACTACGTCGGCAAGGCGTGGTCCACGAACGAGCAGTTCGACGCCTCGTGGGACCGCGGCTCCACCTTCGACTTCACCCTCGACGCCGGCATGGTCATCGCCGGCTGGGACCAGGGCATTGCCGGCATGCAGGTCGGCGGGCGACGCAAGCTCACCATCCCCGCCTCCCTCGCCTACGGCGACAACGGCGCCGGTGGCGTCATCCAGCCGGGTGAGACGCTGGTCTTCGTCGTGGACCTCATCGCCATCAAGAAGACGGTCATGCTGGACCCCCAGCCCACCGCCGAGGACCGCCCCGAGTTCGAGGTCGACACCGCCGCCGAGGCACCGTCGGAACTCGTCATCGAAGACCTCGTCGAGGGTGAGGGCGACTACGTCGTCACCGCCGGCGACACCGTCATCATGCACTACGTCGGCAAGGCGCTCTCCACCGGTGAGACCTTCGACGAGTCCTGGGCCCGCGGCTCCACGTTCGACTTCACGCTGGGCGGCGGGCAGGTCATCGCCGGCTGGGACCAGGGCATCGAGGGCATGAAGCTCGGTGGCCGTCGCATGCTCACCATCCCGGCCGACCTCGCCTACGGCGACAACGGTGCTGGCGGAGCGATCGGCCCGGGTGAGACGCTGATCTTTGTCGTCGACCTCGTCGGCTACTCCTCCGCGCAGGGGTGACCAGCATGGGAACGCCGATCGGCGTGCACTTCGACGTCGCGCAGTTCACCCCGTTCCTTGGGGTGTGGCGCGGCCCGGGCGAGGGCGCCTACCCGACGATCCCGTCCTTCAGCTACCTCGAGGAAGCGGTCTTCGAGCACGTCGGCAAGCCGTTCCTGGAGTACAGCCGCAAGACCCGGCACGCCGTCGAGGGCCACCCGATGCACGCTGAGTCCGGCTGGCTTCGTGGCAGCACCGACGGCCGTATCGAGTGGATGATCGCCCAGCCGACCGGTGTCGTCGAGGTGCTCGAGGGCACGATCGAGACCACCAAGGGCGGCGTCGCGATCGACCTGAGCTCGACGACCATCGGGCTGACCGGATCGGCCAAGCGCGTCCAGGCGACCCGCCGGCGCTACGAGGTCACCGGCGACGAACTCATCTACGACATGTACATGGCGTACGGCGAGCTCCCCGTCACCCACCACCTGCACGCGACGCTCCAACGCGTCGACTGAGCCCGGAGCCCACCGTGGACACCTGGTACTTCCCGAGCCTGATCTCGCTGATCGTGCTGGCCCTCGTCATCCCCGTCTGGCCCCACTCCAAGGGCTGGACGTGGGCCCCCGCCGGCATGATCGGCATGATCGCCGGCATCATCATCGCCGTGACGTCCGTGTCCCGGGTCGCCTGACCCCGCTCGGTACTCACTGGTTGCGTGCAGCCTGGTGCCCGAATGCGGGGATGAGCCTGCACAGACCGCCACCGCCTCGGTTGAGTGCAGCCTGGTGCCCGAATGCGGGGATGAGCCTGCACACAATGGCTGCGTCGGGTCAGGCGGACCAGCGTGTCGAGAGCGCGGCGCGGACCTCGCGGGCGACGGCGTCGGGGTGGCGCATGACGCGCCCCGCCCCGAAGCGCAGGACCCGCCACCCGTTCGCGGCGAGGTGGTTCTGCCGGCGGTCGTCGCGGGCCTTCTGCGCTGGGGTGCTGTGCCACCAGTGACCGTCGATCTCGATCGCCAGGCCAGACGTCGGTGCAGCGAAGTCGAGACGGAAGTGTCGGCCGGCGAACTCGACGGGGAACTGGGGCGCCAGGTCGAGGCCGTGGTCGGCGAAGGCTCGGGCGGCAGCCGCCTCGGCAACGGACTCGACCACAGCGAGGTCCGGCGCGACGCGGCGGACGGCCTCCCGAAGTCGGGTGCTGCCGCGTATCCGACCCGCCGTCTCCAGCTGCGAGGAGAGTTCGTCGAGGCTGTAGAGCTCGCGCTGGAGGCTGCGCGCGGTGATCTCGCTCAGGTCGTCCACCGATCGGTTGATCGCGCTGTCGACCGTCGTACGCGTGGGGCGCGTGACCCACGTGCCTCGGTGCTCCACGATGTCCTCGGCGCGCAACGTCCGTGACCGGTGGACGCGGAGCCACGACAGGTCCGGGGAGGGCATGCGAGTGTTGGGGACCAGGACGTGCACGACGCTGGGGTCGCGGTCCCGCGGCTCGACACCCCACAGCCACGTGGCGGTCTGGCGTGTCGCAACCGGGCGGAGGCACGAGGCGCCCCGTCCGACCCCGGCTGCGACCACGCCGATGGCGACCCGTTGCCGGGGCGTTCGAGCGTGACCCGTGGCTCGGTAGACCCCGTAGGCCGGCTGGTCCAGCGCCCCGACCTCGACCAGCCTGGTCAACTGCTTGTGCGTGACGCCGCGCGAGGCCGCGTCGCGGACGTCGATCACGCCGTGGTGTGCGGCGAGGTGGTTCCAGAAGTCGGTGTGGTCATCCATCGCCGAAGCGTGGCGGGCGCCGCGTGGCTCGAGCCGGCGAGTTCACCGACCTGTGGATGGCCGTCCTCGGTTGGGTGCAGCCTGATGCCGGGATGCGGGGATCAGGCTGCACAGAATGCCGACGTCGAGGTTGTGTGCAGCCTGATGCCGGGATGAGGCGACGAGGCTGCACACAACTCGCGGGTGGGGCGAGGGGCGGCCGGGGGTGGCGCCGGGTTGGTTACTTCTTGGGCTTGGCGGCCTTCGCGGCGGCCTTGGTCTCCTGCTTGAAGGCCCGGACCTTGAGCAGGGCGTCCGGGCCGGTCACGTCGGCGATCGAGCGGTGGCCTTCGAGGGCGTAGTCGCCCGACGCCTTCTCCCAGCCCTCCGGGGCGACGCCGCACTGCTTGGCGATCAACGCCAGGAAGATCTGCGCCTTCTGCTTGCCGTACCCGGGGAGTGACTGCAGCCTCGCCAGCAGCTCCTTGCCCGTGGGCTCGTCCTCCCAGAGG
>CBDTZE010000174.1:0-5189 GCA_965364815.1 uncultured Nitriliruptoria bacterium
ACCATGGTGGCGGCGTGGATCAGCGCGGAGACCGGCGTCGGACCGGCCATGGCGTCGGGCAGCCAGACGTACAGCGGGATCTGCGCCGACTTGGCGACGGCGCCGCCCAGCAGCAGCAGGCCGATGGCCATCGCGCGGCCCTCGGTCAGGCCCTCGGCAGCGGGGAGCACGTCGAGGAAGTTGACGGACCCGAACGTGTCGAAGATCAGGAAGATGCCGACCATGAAGCTGACGTCACCGACGCGGTTGGTGACGAAGGCCTTCTTGGCGGCAGCGGCGTACTCGGCCTTCTCGAACCAGAACCCGATGAGCAGGTACGAGGACAGACCGACGAGCTCCCAACCCATGAACAGGGTGACGAAGTTCGAGCCGAGGACGAGGATGAGCATGCTGGTCAGGAACAGGTTCAGGAACGCGAAGAACTGCGTGAACCGTTCGTCACCGTGCATGTAGCCCAGCGAGTACACGTGCACGAGCGTGCCGACACCGGTCACGACCAGCAGCATGACGGACGTCAACTGGTCGACCATGAGGTCGAACGAGACGTCGAAGCCGCCGACGGAGATCCAGTCGAACAACTCGACGATGTAGGTGCCCTGGTGGGAGCGGACCTGCAGGAACGCGAGGACCGACAGCACGAAGGCCGCGGACGAGGCCGCGATCGGCACGTAGGCACCGTTGGGCTCGCCGAGCTTCTTGCCCCAGAAGATGGTGAACAGGAAGCCGAGCAGCGGGATCACCGGGATCAGCCACGCGACGCTGATGGCGCCGGTTGCCTTGAACAGTTCGTTCACGACCGCTTCGGTGTGGCCGCCGCCTTCGGCGGCGAGCAGGGTGAGGTTGGTCATTGGGTCACCACCTCAGGAGCTTGGGCGCGTCGACGTCCAACGTCCCGCGCCGGAAGAAGATGTTGACGACCATGGCGAGGCCGACCGCGACCTCGGCCGCAGCCACCACGATCACGAAGAAGACGAAGACCTGGCCGTCCGCGTTGCCCCACATGCGTGAGGCACCCGCCAGGGTCAGGTTCACGGCGTTGAGCATGAGCTCGAGGCACATGAACACCACGATGGCGTTGCGGCGGATGAGGACACCCGTCAACCCGATCCCGAACAGGATCGCGGAGACGGCGAAGTAGTAGCCGATGGGCACCGGTTCCCCCTCAGGCTTCGGTGGTGTCGGGCTCATCGCCCGCACCGTCGTCGTTGTCGGGCTCATCAGAGGCCCCGACCTGCGCAAGCAACGCCTCGGCGTCCTCGACCGACGGCAACAGCACGTCGGTCTCCCACGCCTGGTCCTCGTCCGGGACGATCTCCTTGCGACGACCGAGGACCATGGCCCCCAAAGTCGCGACGGTCAGGAGGATCGCCGCGAGCTCGAAGGCGAGGGTGTAACGGGTGAAGAGGCGCTCGCCGACGATGCCGACCGAGCCCTGGTCGTGGGAAGCGTTGGCGTCCCCGAGACCGACGCAGCGGACCTCGTCGAACGTGGCGGCTTCGACCGTCTCTGCGGAGACGAGGTCACCGCATGAGGAGACGTCGGCCGTGAACGGGCCGACGACGCTGAAGAGGACCGCCGCCGTGACGATGACGGCCAGCACGGCCGCCCCGACCTGCGGGAGCATGGCCTCGACGGCGTAGTCATCGCGGTCGACGCCCAGGAGCATGATCACGAAGAGGAACAGCACCATGATGGCGCCGGCGTAGACGATGATCTGGACGATCGAGAGGAACGGCGATTCCAGCCCGAGGTAGAGCGCGGAGATCGCGAAGAAGTTGATGACGAGCATCAGCGCGGCGTGGACGATGTTGCGCATCATCAGCATCGCCAGCCCGGCGCCGACGGCGATCGCGGCAAAGACCCAGAACAGGACGATCTCCGCGGTGGCGGAGGACGTGGCCTCCACGGCCGTGGTCGCCTGGGCGAGGAGTGCGAGGCTCACTTGCGGCCTCCCTTGCGGATCTGGTCGGACCTCTTGGAGACCGACTTGGATTCCGTGCCGCGCAGCGCAGCCCCGGTGCCCTCGGTGAGGTCGGTGGACCCGTCGCCGACGGTGGGGAGTTCGCGCTGGTCGAGGCCACCGACGACCGCGTCGGCCTTCTGGAACTTGCGGGCCGTCGCGTCCTTGAAGACGCCACCGGTCAGGCTCGGCGGAGAGATGGCCGTGCCGCCGTAGTAGTTGATGCCCCGTGCCTGGACCTCGGCATCGCGCTGCGGCGTGGACGCACCGGAGGCGGTCGGCGCCAGCAGGCGGTCCTTGGTGTAGATGAGGTCGTCGCGGTCACCCTCGGAGAGCTCGTAGTCGTGCGTCATCGTGAGGGCACGCGTCGGGCAGGCCTCGATGCACAGCCCACAGAAGATGCAGCGCTGGTAGTTGATCTGGTAGTCCTCGGCGTACCGCTCGCCGGGCGAGAACCGCTCCAGCGAGGTGTTCTCGGCACCCTGGACGTAGATCGCGTCGGCCGGGCAGGCCCAGGCGCAGAGCTCGCACCCGATGCACTTCTCGATGCCGTCGTCGTACCGGTTGAGCTGGTGACGACCGTGGAAGCGCGGTGCCACGGGCATCGGCTTCTCGGGGTACTCGAAGGTCTCGTGCTTCTTCGTGATGTCACGAAGCGGGACCGAGAATCCCCGGCCGAGCACCGTCGTGCGGAGCCACACGAAGATGATCGCGACGATGGCCAGGAAGAACAGCGCGGTCCCGAGCGGGTTCGCGCTGGCCTCTGCGGCAGGTGCCACGGCCAGGATGGGCGAGGTCATCGGACGGCCTCCTCAGGGGTGGGCGTCGTCTGGGCGGCGGACGTCTGGCTGTCTTCGCGGTTGGACACACCGTGCCCGGGCGACGACAGGGACTTGACGGCCCCCATCAGCGGCGAGCCGATCCAGATCAGCAGGGCGATGCCGAGGCCAGCGCCTGCGACCACGACCTGCGTGTTGGATCCGGGTTGGTCGCTGGCAACCACCATGGCGGCGGTGACCAGGACCCAGACCAGGCCGACGGGGATCAGGACCTTCCAGCCCAGGTCCATGAGCCGGTCGTACCGGATGCGCGGAAGTGCGGCGCGGAGCGTGACGAAGAAGAAGACGAAGACGAAGGTCTTCATCGTGAACCAGCCCAGCGAAAGGATCCAGGCGAACTCGACCGGGAGGCCGAAGGTCGGACCGGCAGGGCCACCGAAGAACAGGGTGACCATGATCGCGGACATGATGACGACGGACATGAACTCGGCCAGCATGAACATGCCGAACCGCATGCCCGAGTACTCGGTGTGGAAGCCGGCGACGAGTTCGCCCTCGGCCTCCGCCATGTCGAACGGCGGACGTCCGGCCTCGGCGACCATGCCGACGAGGAAGACCAGGAACGCAGGTGCCAGCGGGATGAAGAACCAGTTGGGCACGCCCGGGGCGAGTCCGGCGCCGGTTGCCTGCTGCATCACGATGTCGGAGGTGCGCAGCGAGCCCGCGTAGATCAGCACGGACGCGACCGCGAGGCCCTGGGCGATCTCGTAGGAGATCATCTGGGCACTGGCGCGGACGCCACCGAGCAGCGGGTAGGGCGACTTCGAGGCCCAACCGGCGAGCACGACGCTGTAGACGTGGATCGATCCCATCGCGAGGAACCAGAGCACGCCGATGTTGAGGTCAGCGGCCTGCATCCCGAAGATCTCGCCACCGACGTGGAGTGCTCCGGCGTCACCCTCGTACATGCCGGGCAGCGCGGTCAGCGGGATCACGGCGACCGTCGCGAAGCCCACGATGACCCCGACCAGCGGCGCGATCGTGAAGACCACCTTGTCCACGCCGCGGGGGGTGACGTCCTCCTTGAAGAACATCTTCGCGCCGTCGATCAGCGTCTGCATGACGCCGGCAGGCCCGATGCGGTTCGGGCCGAGGCGCGACTGCATGATGGCGACCAGGCGGCGCTCGCCCCAGATCAGCATGGCGGTGAACAGCAGGAAGTAGACGAAGGCGACCAGCACACGGACCAGGTGCACCCAGAACGGGAGGCTCTCGGTCATGCCGACACCTCCACGCGAGCCGTCACGGTGACGGGAACGGGCTTGCCGAGGTCACCGAGCTCGTTGGCTCGGACCTCGGTGGAGTTGCGCGGCACGAACACGGCGCCGGGAACGACGTCGTCCTCGACCTGGGCGACCAGCTCGATCTCCGCGCGGTCGCTCTTGACCACGACGACCTGGCCGTCGGTGATCCCGAGGGCCGCGGCGTCGACGGTGTTGATCGCGACGAACGCCTCCTTGGCGGTCCCGAGCAGCTGGTCGGAGCCAGCGGTCATCGTCCCACGGTCCAGCAGCAGACGGTGGCTGAAGGCGACGAGGCCCTCAGCCGGTTCCGCATCCTCCACCGAGGCGGTGACCAGGGCGGGCCAGTCCAGCGCCGTGGCGCGACGACCGACGCGGGCGCGTTCGGCGTCCAGCTGGGCGAGGTCGGAGAACCCGAGGTCCTTGCCCTGCATCGCGGCGAGCTGCTGGATGATCTCCCAGTCGTCCTGGGCGAGGTCGGGGGCGGCGACCGCAGGAGCGAAGCTCTGCGTCCGGCCCTCGAAGTCGGTCAGCGAGCCACGACGCTCAGCGACGGCGGTGGCCGGAAGCACCACGTCGGCCATCGCGACCGTCTCGGTCATCGACAGGTCCTGTGCGACGACGAACTTGACGCGCTTGAGCGCCTGCTCCGCCAGCTTGCGGTCGGGGGCGTCGGCCAACAGGTCGATGCCCACCAGGTGCAGGACGTCGATCTTGCCGGCAGCGGCGTCGGTGAGGATCTGGGTGAACGAGCGACCGAGGTCGTTCGGGCACGCGCCCCACTCCGCTTCGACGTCGGCACGGTCGTGCACGTCGTCCAGGCGGCGACCACCGGGCAGCAGCCCAGCGGCGAGACCGGCGTCCAGGGCCCCGCGGGACCCGGCACGAGCGGGGACCCAGGCGACCTTGCCACCGACGTGGTCAGCGATCTGACCGGCGATGGTGAGGGCGTCCTGTCCGGCACGTTCGCCGACGAGGATGACGGCGCCCTTGGCTTCCTTGAGTGCGCCGACGACGTCACCGAGGTGGCCGGAACTCCAGCCGGAGGCGACGGCGGATTCGGCGAACTTCGCCAGGCCGATCTCGCGGCCGACGGCTGCGAGGGCCTGGGACTCAGCGCCCGGGGCGGTCGCGAGGCGGCGCCACGCG
>CBDTZE010000175.1:0-5147 GCA_965364815.1 uncultured Nitriliruptoria bacterium
CTTGCGCACGATGCGGACGGACTGGAAGGCATGCAGCCACTCGTCGTCCGGGCCGCCCATGTACTTGCTCAGGGCCGGCTCACCGGTGTGCCCGAACGGGGCGTGGCCGAGGTCGTGCCCCAGGCAGATCGCCTCCGCCAACGCCTCGTTGCACCCCAGCGCGTTGGCCAGCGAGCGCCCGACCTGCGCCACGTTCAGGGTGTGCGTCAGGCGGGTGACGATGTGGTCGCCCTCTGGCGAGATGAAGACCTGCGTCTTGTGCTTGAGCCGACGGAACGCCAGCGAGTGCAGGATGCGGTCACGGTCGCGCTCGAAGGCGGTGCGGAACTCGTCAGGCGCCTCCTCGACCTCGCGGCCCTTGGTGTCCAGCGAGCACGTCGCAAGGGGCGACAGGAAGTCACGCTCGGCGGCCTCGCGGGTGGCGCGGTCGCGGCGGATGAAGGTCGACATGGTGGGCTCCTTGGAGGGACGAGCCAGGCGAGGTGGTGAAGTGTGGCGTCAGGCGGCCGCGGCCGCGATGGCCGGGTCGACGTCCTTGCCCTTGATGAGTCGCTGACGGATGCGACCGGAGACGAAGTCGATCAAGAGCGTGACGACGACGACCACGATCATGGTCATGCCCGCCTTGTCCCAGCGACGGTAGGACACGGTGTTCGACAGCACCGAGCCGATGCCGCCCGCGCCGACGACACCGAGGATCGCGGACGCACGAATGTTGATCTCGAACCGGTAGAGCCAGAACGCGACGATCTCCGGCATGGCCTGGGGCAGCACGGCCCAGCGCATCTTCTGCAGCCAGGTCGCCCCGACCGCATCAGCAGCCTCAAGCGGGCCGGCGTCGATGCCCTCGACAGCCTCGGACCCCAACTTGCCCAGCGTGCCGATCGAGTGGATGCCGATGGCCAGTGCACCGGCGACCGGGCCCAGCCCGACCATCGGCACGAAGATGACGGCAAGCACCAATTCCGGGAAGGCGCGGATGCCGTTGAGCACCTGCCGCGACGACGACGATGCGCCCGTGCCGGTCACGTTCTTCGCGGCCGACAGGGCAAGCGGCAGGCTGAAGATCGCCCCGATGACCGTGCCGAACCAGGCGATCTGGATCGACTCCACCATCGCGCTGAACGCCCGACCGAAGTAGGACCAGTCCGGCGGCGCGAACATCCGCGGGATGTAGCCGAGGAGTTCGGTGAAGCCGGTGGCGAGGTTCGACCAGGCGGCGTCGACGGTGACCGCTGCGGTCAGGAACCCCAGCAGGACGATCGTCCACATCGTGCGACGGGCGGGGTTCGTCGGGGCGTCGGGGCGGATGCCGCCGCGGGCCGTGGGCACGGCGTCAGCGGTCTTGGCGGAGGAGGCCATCAGACGAGCCTCCGACGCAGGGTGATCGACACCTGCTCGACGACGAAGACGATGACGAAGATCTCGACGACCAACAGCGAGATCACGTCGTAGCGGTAGTTCGTGTAGGCCAACCGCAGGACCTGGCCGATGCCGCCGGCGCCGACGATGCCGAGCACCAGCGAGGCACGCAGGTTGAGCTCGAACGTGTAGAGCGAGTACGCGAGGTAGTTCGGCAGGACCTGGGGGAAGATCGCCGTGCGGATCCGTTGGATCTTGGTCGCACCGGTTGCGTCGGCGGCCTCGATCGGGCCGGGGTCGACGGCGTCGATCGACTCACTGGTGAGCTTGGCCACCACGCCGATGTTGAACATGATCAGCGCCAGGATGCCCGGCAGCGGACCGATGGAGAACGCGGCCACCATCACCAACGCGTAGAGCACGTCGGGGATCGACCGGATGACACTCATCGCGCCGCGGGAGAACCGCATCGACCGGGTGCCGAACGCGCTGACGGGTGAGGCGAGGAAGGCGACGACGAGCGCCAGCGACACGCCGATCGGGGCGGCGATGACCGCGATCTGGATGGTCTCCAGGAACGGCTTGAGCGTCTGGTCGAAGTTCACCCACGACGGACGCAGCAGGCCGTGCTCGCCGACCATGATCTCGTCCGAGTTGCTGACGTTGCGGACGATCTCGCCGAGGTCGAGTCCCATGCCGTAGGCATCCGAGATCGACCACCACGTCACGGCGATCGCGATGGCGACGCCGAACATCAGGGTCTTCGATCGGGCCGGCCGCGTTGGTCGCGCCGTGGACGCCGGTCCCCGCGCCAAGTTGGAGGGAACAGCACTCACAACTGCACCTCGGCGGGGCCGGTGTCCAGCACGTCGTCCGCGGTGAGCGAGCGGCCGTAGATGTCCTCGAAGACCTTCTCGTCGACGCCGTGACCTGAGCCGTCGAAGACGACCTCGCCGGCGCGCAGACCGATGAGACGTTCGCCGTACTGGCGGGCGAGGTCGAGGAAGTGCAGGTTCGTGATGACCGTCATGCCCAGCTCGCGATTGATCCGCTGCAGGTCACGCATGACGACGTGGGAGGTCGGCGGGTCCAGCGAGGCGACGGGCTCGTCGGCAAGGAAGATCTTCGGCTCCTGCGCCAGGGCGCGGGCGATGGCCACACGCTGCTGCTGACCACCCGAGAGGTTGGACGCGCGGACGTACGCCTTCTCGACGATCTCGACCGTCTCCAGTGCCTTCATCGCGATCTCGACGTCGGCCGCGGGGTACTTGCCGATGAGCGTGCGCCACGTGGGGGTCTCGTAGAGGCGACCCATCAGCACGTTGTTGAGCACGCTGGTGCGCTTCACCAGGTTGAAGCCCTGGAAGATCATCCCGACCTTGGACCGCACCGCCCGGAGTTCCTTGGGTGAGGCACCGGTGACGTCCTGGCCGTCGACCAGCAGCCGCCCGGACGTCAGCGGCACCAGGCCGTTGACGGCACGGATCAGCGTGGACTTGCCCGCGCCGGAGAGGCCAACGATCACGACCATCTCGCCGTGGGGAATCTCCAAGGTGACGTTCTTGAGCGCGGTGACGCCACCGGGATACGTCACCGAGGCGTTCTCGAACTTGATGCTCATGCAGGTGCTCCCGTGGTCCGGCAGGTCGAAGGATGCCGGGCAAAGCCCGAGGGGGCCGGTCGCCGCAGCGAACCGACCCCCTCGATGACTGCTTGCGGCAAGGGTGCCGCGCGCACTTCGGTCAGCCCGCGAACGTGTCGCCCAGTTCGGCGTCCGCACGACGGACGACGTCGAGGTCGGCGTCGTTGCCGACACGAAGGCCACCGATCTCGTAGATGGCGTCCAGCGTCTCGGCGCCGGCCTCGGTGTCCGCGTAGGCGAGGAAGAACTCGACGATCGCGTCCTTCAGCGACTGCGGAAGGTCACCACGAGCGACGATGCCGTCGTTCGGGATCTCCTCGGAGTACGCGAAGACGACGACCTTCTCGCCGACGTCCGTCTTCTCTTCCTCGACGGTGCTGCGAGCGTCGTCGAACGAGAGTCCGACCTCGACGTCACCGTTGTAGACAGCCAGGACGGAGTTGTCGTGGCCGCCGGCGAAGGTGGAGTCGAGCGTCTCGAGGTCAATGCCGGCTTCGATCATCTGCAGGGCAGGGATCAGGTAGCCGGAGGTCGAGGTCGGGTCGACGTAGGCGAGCTTGCCGTCGATCTTGGCGATCGCGTCCGCGCCCACAGGACCCTGCTCTGCCTCGAGCGTGCCGTTGCAGTAGAGGTTGCCGTCCTCGTCAGCGACGGGCGTGTCGTCGCAGTACTTGTCGGGGTCGTTGGTCATGTACTGGGTGTGGTACGTGAACGAGCCGAAGCGCGACGACTGGAGGATGAACTCCGCGTCTGCACGCTCGATCGCCCGGACCAGGCCCAGCGGACCGAAGGCGCCGAGGTCGGCCTGGCCGGCACGCATGGCCTCGGTCAGGGCGGTGTAGTCGTCGGGGACGAAGGTCTCGACCTCGATGCCGAGGGCCGCAGCCATCGCGTCGCCCAGCGGCTTCGCGGACTCGACGAGGACGTCGGCCTCACGGGACGGGACCAGGCCCAGCACGATCTTGTCCGGCCAGTCGCTGTGGTCGTCCATCGCCTCGCCGTCGGTCTCGCCGTCGGTCGCGACGTCGGTCGCGACGTCGGTTGCGTCCGGGGTCTCGGTGGTGGCGTCGTCGCCGCCGCATGCTGCGGCCAACAGGCCCATGGCCAGGGCGGCTGCCGCGAACTTCCTGCGCTGCATCATCGATTAGCTCCTGATTGGTTGACGAGGCCGCCGATGACGGCCTCGAAGTCGGTCCACGAGTGGACGTCGGTTGCCCCTTCGACCGGGGAGTTCCACCCTCGGACGAATCGGCAGATGGTGGCTTCCTCGCCCCGGTGCTTCACCAGCGCCGGGACGACGTGGGGGGAATCGTCGAGATAGACATCGCAGGCCACCGTCCACTTGTCGTGGGTCACGTGGACCTCACGCGTGGGGATGCGGTGGTCGGCGAGCCACTCGAAGGTGTCGTGGATGGCCCACTCGGGCTTGGCCGTGATGATCACGATGTCGTGGCCGGACTTGTTCAGTCGGCGGATCGTGTCGACGGCCGTGGGGTACGGCTCGAGGTGACGGAAGATCGAGGCCTTGTCGGCGTTCTCGGCCCAGTTCCAGAACGCCTCCATGTCCTGAAAATGCGTCAGGTGATGCAGGCCGTCCCAGCCTGTCACCATGTCCGACGTCAGTTCCGCCTGGTGCTCGTCGTTGTAACGAGCCATCCAGCCGGCATTGAAGTCAGCGACAACCCCGTCGAGGTCGATTCCAAGTCTCAATCCCATGGGACGCAGACTAACGACGCCAGTAGTAGATGCCCCACCGGTGCTCCCGCCCCGCGCTGTGGACCGCCCCTGACGAGCGCGCGACGGTCGCGCGTTCAGCAGCCCGCGCCCGGCGGCGGCGCAACCGCACCGGCCGCTCGAGCGTCCATGCAGCATCATCACCACCCGCAGACAAGGGCGTTTCGTGGCCCCACCCCCGAAGGACCTCCTGTCCTTCATCGACCGCAGCCAGGACCGCCTCATCGGGGCGTTGTTCCTGCACTGCGGTGACCGCGGCGTCGCCGAGGAACTCGCCCAGGAGACCCTGGTGCGGATCTGTCGCGACTGGGAACGTGTGCGGGAGATGGAGGCGCCCGGCGCCTGGGCCCACCGGGTCGCCATCAACCTCGCCAACTCGCACTACCGCCGCAAGGCCGCCGAGCGCCGC
>CBDTZE010000176.1:0-5145 GCA_965364815.1 uncultured Nitriliruptoria bacterium
ACTTCCCTGACCCGCACGTCTCGCACCCTGGTCGCCGCCCTTGCTGCGGGGGCCGTCGCCCTGACCGCCTGCGGCGACGACGGCACGGACGCCGGCCTCACGGACCCGGACCAAACCGTGGACAACACCAACGACGGCCAGGGGATCGCGGTCGGCGAGCCCAACGGCTCGGACGACGGCGCCGCCGGAGGCACGATGCTGGCCGGCTCCGAGTTCAGCCCCCAGGAGCGAGCCGACATGATCTTCGGCCAGACCGAGGAGCAGGCCAGGAACCTCGCCCTCGAGTTCGGCTGGACCCTCCGCGTCAGCCGCGAGGACGACATGATGTTCCCGATGACCGAGGACTACATGATCGACCGGATCACCGTGGAGCTGGACCACGAGGGCGAGGACGACACCGCCGTCGTCACCGTGGTCACCATCGAGCTCGAGGGTGGGCCGGAGACGTTCCGCGCCGGCTGACGCCACGGTGACGCCTGGGCCGGCGGGGCGTGGTTTCCTTGGGTGCCACGCCCCGCCGGCGTTTTCCGACCACTCGGAGCCTTCTGTGACCGCTGCGCCGACCGACCCCTCGCCCGTCGCTGACGTCGTCGAGGTCGATGCCCGTGGCCTGAACTGCCCGATGCCCGTCATCGAGCTCGCGAAGGCCCTGCGCGACGCACCCGTCGGCACCATGGCGCGGCTGATCGCCAACGACACGACCACGAAGGTCGACGTCCCGGTCTGGTGCCGGATGCAACGTCAGCAGCTCCACACGGCTGAGGAAGGTGTCAACGAGGAGTCCGGCGCCACCGAGTTCACCTACCTCGTCGAGAAGGTGTCGGGCTGACGACGGAAACGACGAACGGCCGCCCAGAGGCGACCGTCGTCGAAGCTGCTGCGATCAGAACGTCGCAGAGTCACCGCAGGCGCAGGTGCCCTGGGCGTTGGGGTTGTCGATGGAGAAGCCACTGGCCTCCAGCGACTCCTTCCAGTCGATGATCGCGCCGCCGAGGTAGGGCTTGGACATCTTGTCCATGCGCAGCGTGATGCCGTGCTGGACCATGTCGAAGTCGCCGTCGAGCTTGCGGTCGTCGAAGAACAGGGCGTAGCGGAAGCCTGCGCAGCCACCCGCCTGGACGGCGACGCGGAGGGCAACCTCGGCGGCGTCGGGCTCGTCGGCGAGGAAGCCGCGGACCTTCTCTGCGGCGGCCTCGGTGAGGTTGAGGTCGACCGCGGTGGTCTCGGTGGTCTCGACGGTGTCGGCGCTCACGTTCGCTCCGTGTTCCACGCCCGGTGGTGGGGGCGCATGAGGGTTGGTTCCGGCCGGGGCTGATCTCCCGGGCCGACTGCTGCAACGCAGGGTAGCCCCCAGACGTTCCCTACCGGTCGAGCGGGTGCGCGGACGGGGCGCAGGCCGCGGTCAGTGGCACCGCTTCCTCGACCACTGGCCCGGTGCGACCATGGGGCTACTGAGCTTCCGCGATTCCGGCGACCGCGGCGTGCAGCCGCGCAATCGCCTCTTCTCGCGACGTCGCCGGCCCCATCTCGACGACCTCAACGCTGCCAGGTGCCTCGTCGAGGAGCGACGAGCCGACAAGGGCCACAACGGGAGCGTCCCCGGCAAGCCGTACGACCTCGCCAACCACCTTGCCGTCGAAAGACGTGGCGTCGAGTCGGCCCTCGCCCGTGACCACCAGGTCCGCACCGGCCACCAGTTCGGCCAGACCGACCAGCCCTGCAACCGCATCGGCGCCATCACACAACGTCGCCCCGAGCGCCCCGGCCAGCGCGAACCCCAGGCCCCCGGCGGCGCCGGTCCCCGGCCGGTCACGCAGGCCCGGGACCTGGAAGACGCCTTCGACCACGTCCGCCCAGGACTCCAGACCCGCGGCAAGGTGGGCGACGGTGGCCTCGTCCGCACCCTTCTGCGGGCCGAAGACCGGGGCGGCGTCAACGAGGACGGCCCGGACGTCACTGAGCACGATCACCTCGTCCAACCCGAGCACCGCCTCGTCGACCCAGTCCGGCGCGATGCCGGCGACACGGGGCAGGTCCTCGCCGCCGATCTTCAGCCCAGAGCCGTCCTGGACCGTGACCCGGAACCCCAGGCCGGACAGCGCTCCGGCCCCGCCGTCGACCGTGGCCGTGCCACCGAGGCCGACCAGGACCCGACGCGCCCCGGCGGCAGCAGCAGCGGCGATGAGTTGGCCCACGCCCCACGTGGTGGTCATCCGAGGGTCACGACGCTCGGGCGCCACCAGCGCCAACCCACTGGCCCTGGCCGCTTCGATGATCGCGGTCGCCCCGTCGTCGAGCAACAACCACGAGGCGTCGACCGCCAAGCCACGCGGATCGACCACCTCGGTCGTGCGCCACTGGACGGGGCGGCCGGCAGCCTCCAGGCCTGCGGCCAGCGCGACCAGCAGGCCCTCTCCCCCGTCCGACATCGGCGCGAGGACCAACTCGTCGTCGGGACGTGAATGGCGCCAACCGGCGGCGATGGCCTCTGCGGCCTCGACCGGATCCAGCGTGCCGCCGAACGAGTCCGGAGCGATCACGACGCGCACGGTGGCCTCGCAGGGCGTTGGTGACAGTGGCGGGGGCGCCAGCCTACGACCGGCCCGACGCCCACCCGCACGGGAACAAGCGGTACGATGCCCGACGTTATGGTCACTGTGACCATAACCCCCTCCTCCAGACCGTCGATCGAGGCCGCCATGAGCGCCACCGTCGCCCGCCCCGCACCTGCGCAGGTCCTGCCGACCGCGGGCACGCCGACCATCCCGGACGGCTCGCCCCTGCTGCTGCTGGGTCGTGGCACCGACCTCAACAGCGAGAAGGGCGTGCTGTGCCCCGGCGATCTGCCGTCGGCCTCCGACCCGGACCTGCTGGAGCGTGCCCGGGCAGCACGCAAGGCCCTGGGCGACAAGGTCGTCATCCTCGGCCACCACTACCAACGCGACGAGGTCGTGGAGTTCGCCGACTCGCGCGGTGACTCCTTCGCCCTGTCCCAGCACGCGGCCTCGGCCGAAGCCGACACCATCATCTTCTGCGGCGTCCACTTCATGGCGGAGTCCGCGTCGATCCTCGCGCGCCCCGACCAGACCGTGATCCTCCCGGACCTCGCCGCCGGCTGCTCCATGGCCGACATGGCCGAGGAGAGCCAGTTGGTCGACGCGTGGGCACGCCTCGAGCAGGCTGGCGTGGCCGCGGAGACCATTCCGCTGACCTACATGAACTCCACGGCGGCCATCAAGTCCTTCACCGGCGCGAACCGTGGCGCGATCTGCACCTCGTCCAACGCCCCGCGCGCCATGCAGTGGGCCTTCGACCAGGTCGAGGGCGGCATCGACACCGGCAAGGTCCTGTTCCTGCCCGACCAGCACCTCGGCCGCAACACCGCCGTGCTGGGCCTCGGCCTCGAACTCGACGACTGCGTGGTCTACGACCCGTGGAAGCCGATGGGCGGCCTCACCGACGAGCAACTGCAGGCAGCTCGCGTGATCCTCTGGAAGGGCCACTGCTCCGTGCACGCCCGCTTCCTGCCGGAGATGGTCGACCGCATCCGCGAGGAGGCGCCCGGCATCCAGATCTATGCACACCCCGAGTGCCGCTACGAGGTCGTGACCAAGGCCGACAAGGTCGGCTCCACGTCACAAATTCTGAACTGGGTGGCCGACGCCCCGGCCGGCACGAAGATCGCGATCGCGACCGAGCTCAACCTCGTCCAGCGCATCGCCCAGGACAACCCGGACAAGGACGTCGTCTTCCTCGACGACACCGTCTGCTTCTGCGCCACGATGAACCGCATCGACCTCCCCCACCTGGTGTGGGTGATGGAGAACCTCGTCGAGGGCACCGTCATCAACGCCGTCGAGGTCGAGCCGGAAGTGCGCAAGAACGCACTTGTCGCCCTGCAGCGGATGCTCGACCTGCCCGGCGACGGCGCCTCCATCGGCGGCGACTGACGTTTGAACCGCCGAGCGTCAGCGCGTCAGCACTTGCACCACGAAGATCAGGACGAAGAAGAAGCCGGCGACCAGCCGGGCGTTGCGCGCCAGCCAGAGTCGTTCCTGGTCCGGCCCGTAGCCCTGTTCGTGGCGAAGCGGATCGGCGCCTGACGGCTCCGGCATGCCTGCCAGGTCCGGGTTGTCGTCGCCGCGCATCCGGTCCATCGGGGCGCCCATCAGCGCACCAACTGCAGCAGGTTCACGACCATCGGGATCAGGAAGAACCCGAGGATGGCGACGCCGATGACGATCCGGCCTCCGCGGACGGGTGTGACGCCGGCGGTCGGATCGTGGTCAAGGATGTGGTCGGTCACGCGTTCCCCCTCAGGTTGCGCAGCGTCAGAATACTGCAGGGATATCTGCACGTCCAGCGGTTATTCGCCCGCGATGCCACCCTGTCGGCCTTCGCGGATCGCCCACCCGAGGAGAGCCAGGCCGACGGGGAGCATCACGAAGGTCACGGTGACACCGTCGAGGCCCAGGACCTCGGTCAGGGTCATCGGGATCGTGAACAGCAGCGCGACGACGCCGATGATCGTGAGGCGCAGTCGGTCTCCGGAGACCCCGACGTACAGGGCCGCACATCCGGAGGCCAGGGCGGCGAGGATCGGCAGGGAGTCGGACTGGCCGAAGAACGGGTCGTAGCCCGTGATCATGGCCAGGCCCACGAAGAAGGCTGCGCCCGCCCCGAACGTCCCGATCCAGGCCGGACGCAGCCGCTCGGTCTCCGAGGCCCAACCCCAGGCCAGAGCCGCAACGGTGAGCAGCGCCCCGAAGGCCAACTCCTCCTCGCGCCACAGGGTCGAGTCCCCGAGGCGAGGCGCCCACGGCAGGTGCGCGGTTGCCCAGGTCAGCCCGACGGCCGACGACCCGAGCGCCCAGTGCGTGATGGCCGTCGCATGCTGACGATGGATCGCGACGGCCCAACTGGTCACGGCGAACAGGATGGCGAACGGCAACAGGTTGTCCTGCAGCCACCCGCACCGGTTGATCGAGCCGTAGGTGACGCAGTTCGGTTCGAACGCCAGCAGCAGCGCGCCACCGAGGGCGGCAGCGGACGTCACACCTGACACCGAGGCAAGACGCGAGGCCGCGCCCATCGTCGCTGGCGTCAACTGCCACACGCCCCACCCGGCCACGCCGGAGGTCGCCA
>CBDTZE010000177.1:0-5144 GCA_965364815.1 uncultured Nitriliruptoria bacterium
CTACTTCATGTTCGTCGAGGACGTGGATCTTGGCTGGCGGCTTCGCGAGGCCGGTTGGCGCGTGCGCTACGAACCCACCGCCGGGGTCGTGCACGAGGTCGGCGCCAGCACCGGAGCCCGTCCCGCCCGGATGGTCGTCGCCCACGCGCGCTCCCTGGATCGCTTCCACGGCCGCCGTCACGACACGCTCGTCGGCCACCTCACTCGCCCACTGTTGCGCCTCGGCCTTGCCGGCTGGGTTGCGACCGTCCTCATCTGGAACCGCGTCGCGCGTCCCCAAAGCGGCCGTTCCACCACTGGAGAATGACCTGATGGCTGACCAAGAGATCGCCCCCGTCCGTGACGCGATGATCGTTGCCGGCGGCCGTGGAACGCGCCTGCAGCCCTTGACGCACGACACGCCCAAGCCGCTCCTGGACTTCTGCGGCGAGCCCTTCCTCGCCGGCGTCGTGGGACGCCTCGCCGAGGCCGGCGTCACCCGGGTCTTCCTCGTCGTCGGCAAGGACACGGAGCCCTTCGAGGTCCTGCGCCCGTACGCGACCCGGCACGGTGTCGAACTCGTCATGATCCCCGAGCCCGAGCCGCTGGACACCGCCGGGGGCGTCCGCGCCGCGGCCTCGATGGTCGACGACGCCTTCCTGGTCCTCAACGGAGACATCCTCACCGACCTCGACGTGACCGAGTTGGTCGCCACCCACAGGACGTCGGGCGCCGATGCGACCCTCACGCTGACGCCCGTGGAGGACACGTCCTCGTTCGGTGTCTGTGTCTTCGAGGACGGTCTCGTCACCCGCTTCGTGGAGAAGCCGGCACCCGGAACGCTCCCGGGCCACAACAACATCAACGCCGGCACCTACGTCATCGAGCCCGCGGCGATCCTGCAGTTCCCCGAGGGTCGTCTCTCGTTCGAGCGCGCGGTCTTCCCGGGCATCCTCGAACGCGGCGGGACGATCGCCGGCCACGTCGCCGTTGGTGTCTGGGCCGACCTGGGCACACCGGAGCGCTGGCGGGCCGGCACGCGCGAGGCACTGGACGGCACGGTCTCCTGGCCCAGCGTCAAGGCCGTCTCCGAGCGCGCTGTTGATGTGCGGGTCGCTGCGGACGCCATCGTCGACGTGCGCGCGACGCTGCACAAGCCCGTCCTCGTCCTCGACGGGGCGAAGATCGGGCCCGGCGCGGTCCTCGGTCCACACGTCGTCGTCGGCCAGGGAGCGACCGTGGGGGAGGGCGTCCACCTCGCCGACAGCGTGATCGGGCGCGGCGCGAACGTCGGAGACGGGGTGCGAACGTCCGGCCTGTTGTTGGGCGACGGGGCGTCGCTTGCGCCGCGCGTCAAGATCGGCGAGGACGTCGTGATCGGTGCGCACATGGCGATCCCCGAGGGTTCGAAGTTGCCGGACGGAGCACGGATCCCGGCACCGCAGGGTTGATCCGTTGGGGGCCAGCGGGGTCATCGTGGTGGGAACTTTCTGCCCGGGCTTTCGTCAGGTTCCCTGAAGCGGCATGCTTGTGTCGTAGTTTCACCACTGTCATTCCATCGCCGAGGCATCGTGCGCCCAGTTCAACCGCGCCGACGTCCGAGTCGCCTGCGTCGCCGCGTGGCCGCCGCCACCGCCGTCGTGTTCGCACTCGGTGGCCTTGCCGTGCCCGCCGGCGCCCAGTCGGGGGCGACGTTCCCCACCTCCAGCGGTGACACCGCCCCGGACCAGGCGTCCTGCCTGCCGGCGGGTGGCGAACAGGCCGCGTTCCCCGTGGACGCCGCCAAGGTCAAGGACGGTGCTGCGCTGGTCCTCGGTGGCGGGGGCTGGGGCCATGGCGTCGGGATGAGCCAGTACGGGGCGAACGGCGCTGCCAACCTCGGCTGCTCCACCAAGACGATCCTCGCCACGTACTTCCCGGGCACCCAACTTGGCGTCATGCCGACGCAGCGTGACGCGATCGCCGTGCACCTCCTGCGCCGCGGCACCGAGTCCACGACGATCCGGACCACGGGCGCGAGCGCTGGCGGGGTCGACCTGCCGTGGAAGGACTGCGATCTCGCCGGGACCACCTGCGAGACCGTGATCCTGCAGCCGCCGGGCACGGAGTGGAAGGTCACGCCGGCAAGCGACGGCACCTTCACCCTGACCAGCGGCGCGACCGACCCGTCGGCCTGCCTGGTGTCCGGACCGGACGTCGTGCAGCCCGAGGGCTGTCAGTGGCGGGGCGGCGACCACGAGACCCGCCTGCGCATGGTCCACGACGGCACCGTGATCCGTGTCGTCGAGGCCTCGGGTCGCCGTGTCAAGTGGGGCTTCACGGAGTTCGACTACACCTCGCGCGACGGTGGCCGGACCTTCGTCACGCAGTACATCACGGGCGACGAGGCGGCAGGCATCCCCGCTGCTGACCGCTATCTCTACGGCCTCGGCGAGATGCCGTCCAGTTGGGACTCCGCGGCGCTGCGCGTCCAGGCGATCGCGGGACGGTCCTACCTCGAAGCCACCATCGCGACGCGTGAGGCCGTCTACGGCCGTGACTCCGTCGGCGGGTACATCGACCGCAACCAGTGCCGGTGCGACCTGTTCGCCACGACGGTCGATCAGGTCTACCTGGGCTTCGACCACGAAGCGGCGGAGAGCGGCAAGTGGAAGCAGGCCGTCAAGGCCACCCTCGCCACGGTGATGCTCCACGAGGGCAAGCCGGTCGCGGCGTTCTACTCCTCCTCGCACGGCGGCTGGGCCGAGGACGTCGAGCACGTCTGGGGCACCAAGATCGCCTACCTGCCCGCGGTGGACACCACGCGCTGGGAGTCGATGGCGACCCGGTCCGAGTCTCGCCCCTGGGGCAACACGCGTGACCGATGGACCGCATCCTTCACCGCGGCTGACCTGGCCGGCCGCTTCGGGCTTGCGACCTTCGAGTCGTTCGCGATCGAGGCCCGCGGGCCCGGCGGTCGCCCGACGAGGCTCGGCGGCGGCGGTGTCGTCGTCAAGGGCACCAACAGCTCCGGGGCAGCCGTGACGCTGAAGTACTCCGGCGAGTCGATCCGGTCCAAGCTCGGGATCTTCTCCTCGCTGGCCTACATCGACGGCAACGTGACCGAGCCGCCAGCGGACGGTGGCGAGGACCCGAACGGCTCGCCCACGCCCGACGCCGCGCCGACCCAGATCAACATCGGCCCGGCCTGCCCGGACGGTGAGGTTCCCCCCAGCGGCGGCTGGGACATCGAAGAGGGTTCGGTCCACGCCTACGCCATCGACTGTGGCGTGTGGTGGCGCGTGGCCGACCTCGACGAGAGCGGCGCCTTCGAGGGCAAGCGGGCCATCACCCGCGCCGAGATGGCGGACTGGCTGCTGTCGATCCTGCAATACACCGACACCGTGCTGCCGTCCGACCCGCCCAACGCCTTCAGCGACGATGACGGGCACGAGCACGAGTTCGCCATCAACTCGCTGGCCTACCTGGCCTTGGTCAACGGTCGGGGCGACGGCACGTACGGCCCCGAGGACGGCGTCTCACGCGCCCAGATGGCGGCGTTCTTCGTCCGACTGCTGGAACGCGTCGAGGGCGCCGAGATCGACGGCGAAGGCGACCCCTTCACCGACGATGACGGGACCGTGCACGAGTCGGTGATCACCAAGGTCTACAACGCGGGCGTGACTGCAGGGGTCGCCGAGGGCTCGTACGCCCCGACCCTGAAGGTCACCCGGTCGCAGATGGCGTCGTTCGCCGCACGCATCATGGCAAGGCTGGTGTCGGGCGAGCACATGCCTCCGCCCCCGCCGCCAGAGAAGCCGCAGCCCGCGCCGTCATCCAGTGCGTCGCCGTCGCCCAGTGCGTCGCCGAGTCCGTCACCGTCGCCGAGTCCGTCGCCGTCGTCCTCCGCCAAGGCCTGACGGGCCCGGTCAGAGGTGGTCCAGGTCGCCCCATTGGAGCGACCACGGGGCCTGGTGGAGCAAGGGGTTCTCGCCGGTGGGGTCCACGACACCCACGGCCAGTGGCGCGTGCAGACGGGCCGGGAGTCGGCGGAAGCCGGCAGCGGACGCCGTTCGTCCGAGGTCGCTGTCTCGCAGGGCTCCCAACGTCAACGCCACCGCCGAGCCACGCAGTTCGCGACGCATCGCGATCGCCAGTGAGCGCGCCAGCGCGGGCCGGGCAGCGGTGAGTTCGAGCACGTCAGCGATCGCGAACGAGCGCCCCGGTGCTTTGCGGATGGCGGCGACCGCGATCCCGGCGGGGCCCTCGTCGTCATGCACGAGCCAGGCTCGGTAGTCGGCTCCCGGACGCGAGTACCGCCACCGGAACCATGCTGAATCCCGCGTGACGCCGTTCTGCACGAGATGCCCCAGGCGTTCCCACAGGCGGTCCGCGGCCTCGCAGACTTCGGGCAGGGTGGCCGTGGCGGCCTGGTCAGCGGATCGGAACCCAAGGACGGGCATCGCCAGGACATCCATCGTGCCCAGGGGCATCCAGCCAACGCCTTCGGTCGCCCGCCGCGAGTTGCTGTTGGGCGCCATGATCGCTGCGGCCACGCCGGCCTCGGCCATGGCGTCGAGTCGGGCGCGGTGGAGGGCCGCGTAGATGCCCTGGCCGCGGTGGTCAGGGTGGACGGCGGCATCGCCGGTGATCGCGATGCGTACCGGCCTTCCGTCGATGACGCCGCGATACGGGATCGCCGCGCAGGAGGCCACGATCGTGTCCCCGACGCGGGCGACCGGGACCATCATCGGACCGAACGGGTTGCGGTACTGCCACCGGGCAACCTCGAAATCCGACTTCGGGTTGTGCGGACCGAAGGCAGCGTGGATCACGCCGGCGACCTCTGCGAGGTCCTCGTCGCGGGCCAGTTCGACACGCCAGGTCGGGGACGTCATGGGAACAGGATCTCTGCGTAGCGATCGGCCGCGACGGCCCAGCCGAACCGCGCAGCAACGGCAGGTGCCTCGCGGACGGCGGCGGCACGGCGACGAACCCGGGTTTCGAGGTGGTCGACCATCGCCGATGCCAGGGCATCCACGTCCTCCAACGGAGTCAGCGTGGCCGCCTCGCCGGGCGAGGTGATCTCTCGGATTGCCGGGAGGTCGGACGCGATGATCGGGCACCCAGTCGCCAGGGCCTCGGCATAGACGAGGCCGAACCCCTCGGATCGGCTCCGGGCCACC
>CBDTZE010000178.1:0-5120 GCA_965364815.1 uncultured Nitriliruptoria bacterium
AGCTCGGGAAGGATCAGGCCGCAGCTCAGCGGGCTCTCGTCGTCGAGTTCCTCGATCTCCGGGAGCTGGACACCCAGCGACGGCGACTGCGAGGCGGCCTCGGCGAGCGCGCCGCCGACGCAGCGAAGGACCTCGCCGTCCACGTTGCCAGCGGCGCCCAGCCCGAAGACCAGGAGCGTGCCGGCGCCGACACCCTTGCCGGCGGGAAGGGCGGCCATGCTGCCGACCTTGCCGTCGAAGTGCAGGGCGTTGAGCTGCGCGACGAGGTCGACCTCGATCGCGTCGGCGACGATGCCGGCCCCCGCGGTGAGCTCCAGCGCGTCACCGGTGCGGAAGGCACCCACGGCGATCGTGCTGGAGGAGGACTTGACGAGGGACCCGCGAGCGAGGTCGAAGCTGGGCACGTTGACTCCATGGTCAGTTCGGTGGATGGGGACGACGAACGTTCCCCGTTGGCCGCGGTCGGTTGGGATCGACGGGCCGGCGGCGGACTCTACGGCAGCCCCCGGGGGCAGCGGGGTCGACGGCGCGTCCTACGCTCGCGACTCCACCACGATCGCCCCGGAGCCGTCCACGTGACCGAGAACGCCTCCAAGGTTCTGCCAACCGACCTGCGCGACTGGGTCCGGTTCTCCAAGGACGAAGCCCAACGCGTGCGGGTCTTCACGACGCCCACGTTGGCCCTCGACCTGTGGTGCATCGAGCCGCAGCAGGCCACCGGCGTGCTCCAGGACGAGGCCGCAGAGGTCCACTACACCGTGATCGGCGGCCGTTCGTGGTTCGTGACCGACCAGGGCGAGGTGGGCCTGGACCCCATGGGCGCGCTGCAGGTCCCGGCGGGCACCGCCCACGGCATCCAGAACCGGGGCGTCGATCCGCTCATCGTCCTCGCCTCCGTCTCCCCCGGCGGCGGGATGGTCGACGAGCCGGTCGAGACGACCGGCGAGGCCATCCGTGACGACCGCCCACGCGGGCTGTCGGCCGTTCTCAAGGGGCTCTTCGGCGACCGCTGAGCGACTTTCCCGCCCGGACAGTGGGTCAGCGACCCGCCACCCGCGATACTCCCCCTTCCGGCGCTTCCCGCCATCCCCGACTCCTGATGGACGACCATGCAGATCGGCCCCGCCCGCGGTGCGTCCGCAACTCTCGACGTGCTGGTGACCGAAGCCATGGCGCCCAAGACCGCCCACGGCGACACCGCCCCGGTCTACGGGACCGTCGCCATGGTGGAGCACATGGAGCAGATCTGCCGCACGCTGCTGCTCCCCCACCTCGAAGAGGGCGAGGACGCCGTTGGCCGGGGCTGCGACGTCAACCACCGTCAGCCCGCCGCCGTGGGCGCGGAGGTCACCTTGACCGCAACCGTCGCCGAGGTCCGTCCCCAGCGACTCAAGTGCGAAGTGCTGGTCCGCCAGGGCAACCGTCTGATCGCCCGCGGCTCCATCGAACAGCGCGTGGTGCGGATGGAAGAGTTCGCCGCCGAGGTGGCGGGCGCCCCGGTCTGACCCGCTGGTGTCAGCCGTCGGTGGGTGACGGCGACGCCGCATCGGAGGCGTCGGTCGGGCCTGCCGGGACGATCGCGCCCAACGGACGGACGTTCATCTGGCCGGTGACGATGCCGCCGTCAGCGAAGCGCAGGCTGAACGCCACGATGTAGCGCGGCCCGGCCTCGGTGACGGTCACGGTCCCGTTCACTGCTCGGCGGGCGATGCCGTCGACGCGCAGGTCGACGATCGCACCGGTCGTGACGTCGTTGCAGGCGACGCAGCGGTCGAAGTCCACGTCGGTGGCCTCACCGAGGACGAAGATCTCCGGGTTCTCGAACACGAGGGTCACGGACGCCCCGTCGATCGACCGGCCGCGCAGGCACCAGTCGAAGTCCAACCCGTCGGCCGGGTCACAGTCCGCCAACTGGAAGTCCGGGTCGCCGTAGGAGACGGACAACTGGGCGCCACCGACCTGCCCGGTGAGCTTCATGCCGTCGTCGGTGGCCTCGGCCTGGCGCTGCTGGGCCTCCTGGTCACCACACGCGACCCCGCCGAGGGCAAGGGCCGCGAGGGCGGCAGCAAGGAAGCGGCGCGGGGCCATGGCAACAACCTTCGGGACGAGGACGCACAGGCGATCGCCGGGCACACGACCGATTGCAGCAGCCCCTCGCCGCCGACCCAACTCCGACAGGGCCGTACGGTGGCGGCCGCACGCCCTCAAAACGGCCAGGAACTCGCCATGACCGCCGCGACCCATGCGAACGACGCCCTCCTGCGACGGCTCGGCGTCGCCCCGCAGGATCCCCGGACCCACCTGTTGCTCGCGTTGGCCGACGACGACCTGGTGACCGGGCATGTCGCGTCACGGCTCGCCGCCACGAAGCCCGACGACCCCAACGGTCCGCAGCTGGCGACCCTCGGCACGGCATTGCTGCAGCAGGCGTCGGTCTGGTTGTCGCGCCTGGCCCCGGCCGGTCCGGGACAGGGGGCCGCGATCGCCCAGTTGGCGCTGGGCCGCCCCGCCGTGGGTTACACCCACGCGGTCTCGTGCGAGGTACGCCCCTCGTCGTTCGCGCACACCCTGACACGCCACTGGCTCCACGAGCACGCCTTCGCGGTCCGCCTGGTGTCCCTCACGGACTCGTCCGACGACGTCGTCGCCTCGACGGCCCGCGACCTGCTGGCGGCACGTCGCACCCACCTCGACCACGCCACGACCTGGGTGGCCCGTTTTGCCTCCGAGGACGGCGGTGTCGCGATGCTGCTGCGCGGCCTCGTCGACGAGTTCCGCTCCGCGTTCGAGCTCTTCGAGGAGATCACCGGCGAGGCCGACGCCGTCGCAACCGGGCTCCTGCCGCTCCCCCACGCGATCCTGCTGCGCCAGTGGTTGGAGCTCATGGCGCCCGCGGCCGAGGCACTGGGGCTCGAAGCGGGGATCCCCGAGGGGCTGACCGCCCCGGACTGGGACGGGGCGCTGGACCTGGTCCCGATGGAGGCCGGCCGCAAGGGCGAGCACACGGAGGTCTGGACCGACCAACTCTGGACGGAACTCCACGAGCGGATCTGAGCCCTGGCGCCCTGGCCGTTCGGCCCCGGGTCAGGCCTGTTCGGCCGCCCGGGCGAGGTTGGTCAGGCTCCGCGTGAAGATCTTGCGGATGATCGGGGCGACGAAGGTCGAGGCACCCCACTCCCCCAGGGGGCCCAGCGGCGGGGCGACTTCTTCCCACCAGCGGATCGTCGTGCCGCCATCGGGCAGGTCCGAGAGTTCGAACGCCCCGTGCCCGGTGATGACGTTGCCCAGGTGCAGCACCTCGAGGTACTCGCCCTCACGCCAGCCGGTCACGCGCATGATGTCCTGCACGGTCATCCCGAGCAGATTCGTGGGGCACTGGATCGTCACGCCGACACCTTCACGCTCCGGCGTGAGGACGTGGACGGCCTTGGCGTCGAGCATCCACTCGGCCTGCCGTTCCCAGTCCGTGAGCACGTCCCAGACGGTCTGTCGGGGAGCGGACGAGGTCACCTCGAGGTCAACGCGCATCTTGAGTTCCTGGCAGCGTGGGGAATCCCGGTTCGGCGTAGCATCCCGCTCGGGCTGGCACCGCGCCAATCGGGCGCCGACGGTCACCACCTGACTGCCCCCTGCCGCTCCCCACAAGACCCAAGGCTTCATCGATGTTCGCAGAGATCGACGGCAACCCGCTGCACTACACCTCCTACGGGGAGGGCCCGCCGGTCGTTCTCGTCCACGGGCTGGGCGGGACCAACCACGTGTGGCACGGCGTGCAGCAGGCGCTGATGCAGCACCACCACGTCATCGCGATGGACCTGCGCGGCCACGGCCGCTCCGCAGGCAAGGGCAAGTTCTCCATCGAGGGCTGGTCCAAGGACGTCCAGAAGCTCATCACGCACCTCGAGCTCCCGGCCGTGACCCTCGTCGGTCACTCGCTGGGCACGCTCGTCGCGCAGCACGTCGCGCAGACCGCTCCCGACCTGGTCGACAACCTCGTCCTCATCGGCGGCATCTCGCACTTCGAGCCCAAGACCGTCCAGCGCTACGACGACCGTGGCGACCTGGTGGAGAAGGACGGGCTGGACCCGATCGTCGACGAGTGGCTGGCCGGCGCCGTGTCGCCGCAGTCCCACGCGATCCGCTCCGGCATGGTCGGCCTCCTTCGCGAGATGTTCCTGCGCAACGACCCGGCGATGTACGCCAAGTCCTGCCGCGCGCTGGCCAAGGCCCCGCGCATCCGCACCGACGACATCGGTCAGCCGACCCTGATGATCACCGGCGCCCACGACCGCTCGACGCCGCTGGCCATGAGCGAAGAGCTCAAGCGCCAGATCCCCGTCTCCCGCGTGAAGGTCCTGCCGCACGTCGGTCACTGGGCCCCGCTGGAGGACCCGGGCGCGGTCGCCGCGACCATCCTCGAGTTCCTGACCTGAGGTTTCGTCGATGACGGCGGTCCTGCTGGTCCCGACGCTCGACGAGGTCGAGAACATGCCCCGGGTCGGGGCGTTCGCGGCGGCGTGCATCGAGGCTGGCCTGGTCACGCGCGCCGTCGTGCTGGACGGACGTTCGACGGACGGCACGTCCGCGGCAGCGCGTGAGGCCGGGCTCGAGGTCTGGCCCTTCGACGGATCCGATGGACGGGTCGCCGAACTGGGTCCCATCCTGGGCAAGGGCGACGCCGTCTGGCGCGCCAGCGCCGACATCGAGGCCGACACGTTCGTGCTGGTCGACGCCGACGTCGAGGGCCTTGGCGTGGAGGCCGTGCGTGACCTGTTGGCGGGCATCGCCGACGGGGCGTCGCTGGTCAAGGGCTCCTTCGACCGTCTCCAGTCGCACGACGGGCGCGTGCGCCCCATCGGCGGCCGCATCACCGAGTTCCTGGTCAAGCCCCTGCTTCGCCAACTCACCCCGGAGCTGGCGCACCTGCACGAGCCGCTCTCCGGCCAGTTCGCCATCCGCGCCGACGTCCTTCGGGGCGTCCCTGTTGCGACGGGCTACGGCCTCGAGATCTCCCTGGTCCTGGAGGTCCTGCATCGCCTGGGCCCGGATGCCATCCGCGAGGTCCCGATCGGCCAGATCACCCACCGCGAGAAGGACGACGCGGCGCTGGTCTCCATGGC
>CBDTZE010000179.1:0-5103 GCA_965364815.1 uncultured Nitriliruptoria bacterium
GCGTTCCCGGGCACTGCGCGTGGCCGCACGCACGGCACCGTCGATCGCCTCGAAAGCGTCGAGCCATGCCGGACGGGCGTGCTCACCGTGGCCGGACGCGTCCTCGGACTGGTGCCCCGCAGGGTCCTCCGTGGCCCACCAGGGGCGATCGGGCTCAGCGCTCATCGTCGACTCCCGGCGGACTGGCGGACCGGGGCAGTGAAGCGCACGTGCAGGTGGCCCTCGTGCAGCCTCGCCCCCGCGACCTGGCAACGTGTGAGGGCGCTGGGAAGCGGAATGGTGCGCTTGGTGGAACCGACGTGAACGTGCAGTTCGTCCCGACGGCGATGCAGACCGACGTCTTCCTTCGCCGCGAACGGCAGCGCCAGTCGCAGCAGGTAGCCCTCGTCCGTGCGTTCGACGGTCATGGGCGCGCCGTCGTGCAGGACGTCGGTCACGTCGAGGTCGCCCCACAGGACGTCGGCCAGCCGTCCGAGGCCCTCGGGCCCGACCAACTCGTCGTCGAACAACGGCGCCGTCAGCACCGGCGTGGGCTCGAAGGAATCGCGGATCGTCTTGAGGTGCTCGGCGTGCCGAAGCTTCCACTTGGCCAGGTACGGGTCGGTCACGTCGTCGGGAAGCACCCGGTTCGCGATGACGGCGTCGACGGCATACCCGAACAGGGCCAGCGAGGTTGCGGTCCGCACGGCCTCGGCGACGACCATCCGCTCCGGGTTCACGACCAGCCGGACCGACGAGCGCGTCGTGTCCTGCAGCATCGCGTGGACGGCCGCGAGGTCGTCGTGGAGGCGTTCCGCGGCGCCGAAGACCTCGTCCTCGGGGATCGGCGCACTGCCCAACCGGTTGGCCACGGGCCGGATCGCCTTGGCCATCCGGCGACCGGGCTGGAGCATCCGCTCCACGTACCAGCGCAACGCGTCGGGCAGGGCCAGCAACCGCAGGGTCTCCGCGGTCGGGGCGCAGTCGACGACGATCAGGTCGTAGGTCCCGGACTCGGCCTGCTTGCGCAGGTCGATCAAGGAGAAGATCTCGTCGAGTCCGGGCAGGAGCACCAGTTCCTCGGCCTGGATCTCGCCGACGCCCCCGAACGCGAGCAACTCGACGAGGTAGTCCCGAACATCGCGCCAGTGGTGTTCGAGCCTCGCCTGCGCATCGATCTGCTGCGCGTCGAGGTTCTGGCTCACGGGCGTCGGCCCGTCGCCCAGCGGCAGGTCGAACGCGTCGGAGAGTGAGTGGGCCGGGTCCGTGGAGGTCACCAGGACGCGCTTGCCCGCAGCCGCGGCTCGGACAGCGGTCGCCGCAGCGACCGTCGTCTTGCCGACTCCACCCTTGCCGGTGAAGAGCACAATGCGGGTCACGGGGCCCCCAAGGGCGCGGGTGGATGGAACCGGGGTCGGTCGCGGAGGTTATCGGCGAGCACGGTGCCTCTACGGCCCGGGTGGCGTGATCGACGGAGAGGGGTCACCGAAGCCGGGCGTGTCCGAGGCGGTCGGGACGGGCTCCGTGGCCCCCGCGTCGGTCGGTCCGGGCTCCTGCGAGGGGTCGACAACGACGATCGTCGGGTCCCCGCCCCCCGTGCTCCCGGTGTCCGCTGCCGCCAACACCCCCGGGACCATGGCCCCGATGGTGGCGAGGAAGACGCCGATCACCAGGTAGAAGAAGCCGCGGTTGGACAAAGCGGTCCGCTTGCTCCCCGCCAGCAGGAACTGCACGTCGAGGACCGACACGACGGCCAGTGCGGCGGCACCGAGGAACAGCGGGACCGCCGCGAGCGGTGCCGTGGACGTGCCCTGGGACTGTGCGACGAAGGCGACCGCGCCGAAGAACCAGAGCAGGAACAGGCCAAGCCGCGACCACCCGGCGAGCGGCCGACCCAACAGGATGTGCCCGGCCCCGGGCAGCACGGCGGAGAAGCCCACGGCCAGCATGGGGTCGACCGAGGTGTCGATCTTCTGCTCCTCCTCCTGTCCCATGGCCGCACGGAACGGGCGGGCACAGACGGTGCAGGCCGTCACCTCCAGCGGACTCCACGAGGCACAGCGGTCGCACTGCCAGTTGAAGCCCTCTTCCGTGCGACGGAAGCGTCCCGAGGTGCTGGCCCCATGCCCAGGAGGTCGATCGCCGGCGTCGATGGGCTCCCCGCCAGCGGGATCGTCGAGGACGGCATCCCCACCGGGGTCCAGCGCGGCCCAGGCCGGCACGGCGGCAGCACCCGAGGGCGTTGGGCCGGGTGCGAGGTTCGGAGCCACGGGCGGCGAGGGCGCAACGGGTTCCGGCTCGGCAGGCGGCGGAGGGGCCGGCTCCGGCGCGAACGAACGCATGCACAGGGTGCAGAACGACGCGCTGTCGGCGTTGTGGGCGTTGCAGTCAGGACAGTTCACGACAGCTCCAACCTGCGACGCACCTCACCCTGCAGCGCGTCCTTGAGCCCACCCAACCCGCGACGCAGCGCCGCTCGATACGCCGGACCGAGCGTGTGCGGGCGGTCAGCCTCGACACTCGCGGCGGCGAGGTGGTGGATGACCGTGCCGCCCCATCCGGCCTCCAGCCAGAACTCACCCCGGCCGTGCAGGTCGCCACGCAGGTCGAAGGCAAAGCCCTCGTCGTGCCGCCAGGTGTGGGGGCGCAAGACCAGTCGGACCGGGCGCACCAGCGACGAGGCCTGGAGCCGGACAGCGAACGCGCCTCCCTGACCGGGAGCGGGCCGAACCTCACAGCCGGGCCAGAACCCCGGCCACCCGCCGAGGTCCGTCAGGATGCGGTACGTCAGGCCCTTCGGGGCGCGCACGAAACCGTCGTCGTCGACCTGCAACTGCGTGGCCTGCGTCGCCGAAGCGCTCATCGCCGGAGTCCTCGTCCGACCGCGCCGATCCCGGCGACCAGCAGTGCCAGGCCAGCTGCCCCACCGCCCGTGGCGGGCAACGGAGCAGGCTCGGGCGCAGGTGCGGGCTCCGGAGCGGGTTCGGGTGTGGGCGTCGGCTCGGGTGCGACCACGGCCGTGGCGCAGGCGGGCGTGGGCTGCCGCGTGAACGCCTCAGCGAGGACGCGTCCCTCCCACTGCGCCGAGCCTCCGGCTTGCAGGCCCGGGTCGGGCACACCGGTCAGCCACCCGAAGGTGGGCGCGATGTCGACCTGCTCGCTCTGGTCGGTCAAGACCTCGGTGTCGTCGTAGAGGTCGACCAGCGCCGGGTCGGCGCTGATGACCTTGCCGCCGTCGATCCCGTCCCAGCCACCCGTGATGAGCATCGTCGCGTGTCGTGTTGCGACCATGCCGTGGTTGCCGGGAAGCGGGTTGGACGACGGACCGCCGGCCTTGCGACCTTCCAGGACCGTGACCATGATCTCCCCCACCCGCGGGGTCCAGTTGCGCCACGAGGGGTGGACAGCACGCAGGTCAAGTCCGGGTTCCAGCGCGTTGGGCTCGCGGTAGAGCGCCTCGTCAACGCCCGCGAGACCCGACAGGGTGGCGCGTGCCGCCAGCAGGACCTGGTCGGCGTCGGCCCGGGCAGGGTCGAGGAGGTAGACGAAGGCGGCGCCACCGTTGTTGGAGACCCAGAACGCCCCAGCCGTGAGGGGGTTGGCTGCCAGCGCACCGGCGATGTCGACGTTGCCGGTGAGCAGCGGCGTCCAGTCCATCGAGTGGTCGGAGTTGATGACCAGGACGGTCTGGTCCCAGTCCCCCTGCTGCTTGAGTTGCTCGATGAAGACCCCGAGCAGGCTGTCGGTCTGGCGCAGCGCCGCGGCCTGGGTGGCCGGCGCCCCGGTGAAGCCGGCGGCATCGATGTGACCCGTGCGGTCCACGTCGCCGAGGTTGACGAAGGTGTAGTCGGCAAGACCGTTGGCCTGGGCGTCGTTCATCAGGAACGGCATGGTCGCGGACTCGGGCGCATGGCCCGACTGGGGAATGTTGAACATCGGCTGGTTGAAGTCGACGTCGGCCTCGCCCTGGAAGGTCCGCCAGACGTACTCCTTGCTGAGCACCGTTGCGGTGCGCAGGTCCGGGCAGGCCGTCTCCATGGCGATGGTGAACGACGTCGCGGTTCGCAGCGAGGGCACGCCGAGGTCGGGGTCGCTGGGCTCGGCATCGCCAACCTCGGCCCGGCCGTCGTTGCCCGGGATGCCGTTGGTCGCTGGGTAGGTGCCGGTGGCCATCGCGATGTGGTTCGGCAGCGTCTCGGACGCCATGACCGCGCGGTGCTGTTCGTACCAGACACCGCTGGCCTTGAGTCCGTTGAGGATCGGGGTCGAGGCATCGACCTGGCTGGGGTGCAGCGAGTCGACGGTGATCTCGATGACCTTGACGGCGTCAGCCGACTGCGCAGCCGAGGTCCCGGGCGATGCCAGGATCACACCCGCGAGGCTTGCCAGGGCGCCAGTCGCCACGGTCCGTCGTCCTGCTGCCACGTCGTTACCTTCATCGGGTCATCGCCAATGCCCGAAACCTACGGTCTGCCAGCGGCCGTGACGTGTTCCCGACACCAGGACGGCCGTGTCCGCATCCGAACCCGCCAGCCAGCCGACCCCGGCACCGGTCGGTCCGACCCTGGCCCAACGCGTCCGCCTCGCCCCGGCCGTCTGGGCCATCGCGGCCCTGAACGTTGCCGCGTACCTGTGGGTCGAGGTGCAGGGCGGCGCCACCAGTCGCACCATGTTCGACACGGGCGCGCTGCTCGTCCCCCTCGTGCCCGGCGAACCGTGGCGCCTGCTGACGTCCACGTTCCTGCACTTCTCGACCATGCACCTCGCGTCGAACCTCTTCGGGTTGGCCATCTTCGGCCCGGCCTTCGAGCGACTCGTCGGAACGCTGCGATTCTCGTTGCTGTGGCTGGCGTCTGGTCTTGCCGGTTCCGCCTTCGTCGTGTTCTTCGCGTCCGGTGACGTCCTGGCTGCGGGTGCCTCCGGGTCCGTGTTCGGGCTTCTCGGCGCCCTCGTCGTGGTCGGCATCCGCACCCGCCACACCCCCGCCGGTCGGATCCAACTGCGCCAGGCACTGGTGCTGCTGGGGATCAACCTCGCCTTCGGGTTGCTGGAGCCGCAGATCAGCCTCGAGGCCCACGCCGGCGGCGCCCTGGCTGGGGCCCTCACCCTCGCGGCCTATGCGCC
>CBDTZE010000180.1:0-5102 GCA_965364815.1 uncultured Nitriliruptoria bacterium
GCAGCGGGCCGTCCAGGAGCAGCCGATCACGCCGATGCCGGCCACGGTGCCGCGCCGACCACGCTCGACGCCCGAACTCTTGCGACGCATCGCGCTGGTCGTTGCTGGTGTCTGCGTGATTGCCGGGCTGGTCGGGACGGCCGCGGTGTCGTCCTTCGCCAACGCCGCGCAGACCGTCCGCGACAACACCGGCCCGGTCCTGGTCACGACCCAGAGTCTGCTGGCCTCGCTGGCCGAGGCCGATGCTGCGGCGACCGCCGCCTTCGTCAGCGGGGTCGACGAGGACCCGATCGCTCGGCGGTCCTACCTCGATGCCCTCGAGCGGGCGACGGGCCAGGTCGAGGAGGTCTCCGGACTCATCGGTGACGATGCCGCAGCCCACGACGCACTGCAGGACCTCGGGACGAACATCACGCGCTACGCCGCTCTTGTCGAGGCAGCACGGGTCACCAACCTTGCTGGCCTCGATGCCGAGGCCAAGGGCTACCTGGTGGACGCGATCGCACTGCTCGACGGCGACCTGCGTGACGCCACGGCCCGGCTGGAGTCCGCGACGCGGGCCCGGCTGGACGACGACGGGCGGCGCCTGCAGGACGGGACCTCGACCGCACGACTGGCCCTGCTGGCGGCGCTCGGGGCGTTGGTGGCCGGGCAGGTCGCGCTGGCCGTCCGGACCCGACGCATGCTCAACGGGCCCCTGCTGCTGGCCACCCTCGCCATCGCCGGGATCACGATCTGGTCGGCCGGCGCCGTCGGCGCGGCGGGCGACGACTTCTTCGCCGCCCGTACGGGTGGGTTCGATGCGATCGCGGCGTCGGCCGAGGTGCAGGACCAGGCCTTCCGGGCCAAGGGCGCAGAGACGGTTGCCCTGATCAACCGGTCCTCGACCGCACGCGTGCAGGCCGACGATCTCCTCACGGAGGTCCAGTCGTCGCTCCGGGCACTGCCCTCCGACTCCGCCCGTGAAGGGTCGCGTCTCGTCGAGGCCGAGGTCCGCCTCGGTCGCTACCTCGACGCCGTCCGACGCCTGCGGGGCGCCGGGAGCGAGGCAGCGGAGATCGACCTCGTCGTCGGTCCACTGTCCCAGGCCTTCAACGGGTTCACCTTCCAGATGGAGGGTGTGTTGGCCGACAACCAGGACCAGTTCCTGTCGGGACTGGACCGGGCGGCGTCGCGGACCGACGGGCTTCCGTTGGGTGTGCTGCTCGTCCCGCTCCTGGCCGGCGCCCTCGCGCTGGCCGGGTTCCAGCAGCGCATCGGGGAGTACCGCTGATGGCCACCTCACGCATCAGTCGCCGCAACGTCCTGCAGTGGTCTGCACTCGCCGCCCTGGGCGCCGCGTGTTCGACCGCGTCCGACGAGCAGGCGATGCGCCCAGGGCCGGACCTCGACGGAGACGGCCGCGCTGACCTTCGCATCCTGAACTGGTCGGAGTACATCGACCCGGACGAGCCCGGGGCAGTCGGCACGGTTGCCCGGTTCGAAGAGGCACGGGGCGACGTCAACGTCACCTACGACGAGGGCTACGAAGGCAACTTCGAGGCACTGGCGAACGTCTTCGAGCCCACGCTCGGGCAGGGCGAGTCCACAGGCTGGGACATCGTGATGCCGACCTACTGGTTGGCCCAACGGATGCTCGACCAGGGCTGGCTCCAGGAGATCCCTGTCGAGCGGGTGCCCAACCGCGTCAACCTCGACCCGGCCTTCCTGGGGATGCCGTGGGACCGAGGTGCACGCTTCCACCTGCCGTGGCAGGTCGGCATCACCGGGATCGCCTACGACCCGGCCCTGGTTGGCCGTGAGTTGCGGTCCGTCAGCGACCTGTTCGCGGATGACCTTCGCGGCCGGGTGTCGTTCATCGGCGAGATGCGCGAGGCGGTCGGCCTCACCATGCTGGCCAACGGAGACGACCCGACGCGGGCCTCGCTGGACACCGCGATGCCGGCGCTCGACCGGATCGAGCAGCACGCCAGCGCGATCAGCGCGTTCACGTTCAACGAGTTCTCGGACCTGCTGGGCTCCGGCGAGGTCGCGGCCGCGATGGCGTGGTCCGGCGACATCATCCAACTCCAGGCCGAGCGCCCCGACCTGCGATTCATCGTCCCGGAAGAGGGCGCGATCCGTTGGTTCGACACGATGATCCGCCCGCGGGGCGCGGCCAACCCGCTGGACGCCGCGGCGTTCATGGACTTCGTCTACGACCCGGCCGAGGCAGCCAGGATCACCGCGTGGGTCCAGTACATCTCGCCCGTGCTCGGCGTCCGCGACGAGTTGGTTGCACAGGGCAACGGCGCCTTGGCGGAGAACCCCATTCTCTTCCCTGACGACGAGACCGCCCGCCGCCTGTCGACGTGGGACTGGCGAGGCAGCGTCGACGAGGAGGACCAACTCGACGCACGCTTCTCCGAGATCGCCGGGCTGTGAGAGGCGATGGCGGTCGCCCGCCCGGCGGCATGCACGCGCACGACGAGGTCGTCCAGCGCGCCGCGAACTCGATGCTGGCCTTCGCACGAGCCCGCGTCGCAGCCGACCTCGAGCCGGGCGGTCTTCCCATCGGCAGCCCGCAGTCCGCGGCGTGGCTTGACGAGCAGGCCGGGCAGACGGTCACCGAGGTTGGGCTCGGGCCGGAGGAGACCCTGCGGATCTTCGCCGAGGTGCTGGAGCCGGCATGCCTCTCCGTTGACCACCACGGCTTCCTCTCCTTCGTGCCGCAGGCCCCGGCCGAACTCGCGATTCTCGGCGACATGGTGACCGCCGCGTGCTCGATCTACGCCGGGTCGTGGCTGGAGGGCGGCGGGGCGGTCTGGGCGGAGAACCAAGCCCTCGACTGGATCCGGCGGCTGGCCGGGATGCCGGAGGGCGCAGGAGGCGTCTTCGTCCAGGGCGGGACCAACGGCAACCTGTCTGCGCTGGTCGCGGCCCGAGAATCGGCGCGCCATCGTCTCGGGGTCCAGCACCCCGCGTCGGGGCGGTGGGTCGTCATCTGTGGTGAACACGCGCACGCCTCGGTCTCCGACATGGCCCGGATCACCGACTGCGAGGTCGTCGCCGTCCCCGGCGACCGGCTCACCGGCGCCGGGGTCCGCGAGGTCCTCGGGGTCGTGGGCGCGGATGCCGTTGCTGCCGTCGTCGCGACGTCCGGCTCCACCAACCTCGGCCGCATCGACCGTCTTGACGAGGTCGCCGACGTCTGCGAGGAGGCCGGCGTCTGGTTCCACGTCGACGGGGCGTACGGGGCCGCCGCCCTGGCGTCAACCTCGCGGTCGGACCGCTTCACCGGGATCGAGCGGGCGGACTCGCTGGTCGTCGATCCCCACAAGTGGCTCTTCACGCCCTTCGACTGCTGCGCCCTGCTCTACCGGGAGCCGGCGAAGGGACGCGCGGCACACACGCAGAAGGGCTCGTACCTCGACATCCTCAACGACGCCGGAGACGCGGGGGAGTGGAACCCGTCCGACTACGGCGTGCAGCTCTCTCGCCGTGCCCGGGGACTGCCGCTCTGGTTCGCCCTGGCCACGCATGGCACGGCCGCGTTTGCTGCGGCGATCGACCACGGCATCTGGTTGGCCGAGGCGGCGGCGCGCCTGGTCGTGGAGCACCCGGAGCTGACGCTGCTCGAGGAGCCCGAACTCAGCGTCGTCGCCTTCACCCGCGAGGGCTGGGAACAGGAGGACTACGACGCGTGGTCCAAGCAGCTGCTGGAGGACGAGATCGCCTTCGTCGTCCCGTCCAAGCACGCCGGCGAACCGATCCTGCGCCTGTGCTTCCTCAACCCCCGTACGACCTTGGCCCACGTCACCCAGATCCTCGCCACGCTCGACGGAGACGCGCCCGTCCGCAAACGAGTCGAGTGAGAGCCAAGGGGGCACGAAATGGCCCTCTGACGCTCACTCGACGGTGACCTTGGTGACCGGTCTCAGCCCTCTTGGGTCGTGCCCTTGGGCTTGACGTCCGCGGGGGCGGTGGTGCCGGTGGCCGGGGCCTGGGCGATGCCCAGTTCGGACTTGAGCTCCGCGAGGCGGGCCTTGGCCGACAGGTTGTGGGAGGCGCGCTCGACCTCCATCATGCGGACCTCGGCCGAGTCGGAGGTGAGCTCCTCCTTGGACTGTGCCTGCGCGAGGCGACGCTCGATCTTCTCCTGCACCTCGTTGAACGTCGGGACGTCCTTGCCGACCTGTTCGGTCAGCGACTCCATCGCCTCGTTCATCGACTCGTGCATCTTGGCCTGGTCGATCTGGCTGACCAGCTTCTGCTTCTCCGAGAGCTTGTTGCGAAGCATGTGGCTGGACTGCTCGACCGCGTGCTTGGCCTTCTCCGTGTTGGACGCGGACGCGAGCGTCAGCTCCTTGAGGTCGTTGACCTCGGTCTCGACGGCCATGAGCTGCACCGCGAGGGTCTCCGCGGTGGACTCGAACTTCGCGGCCTCGGAGCTGTTGCCCTGGGTCTCGGCCTCCTGGGCCATCAGCAGCGCCTGGCGCGTGTTGGCCTGGAGCTTCTCCAGGTCCGTCATGCGCCGGTCGAGCTTCATCTCCGACTGCTTCTGGTTGGCGATGACGTTGGCCGCGTGCTCCTTGAGCTGACGGTGCGACGCCTGCGCCTCCTCGATCGCCTGCTCCAACTGGATGCGGGGGTCGGCGGCCTCGTTGAACTTGAAGTTCAGCATGGTCCGCAGGTAGCGCCAGGCCTTGACGAAGGGGTTCGGGGTGCTGGCCATGGGTGGTTCTCCGTGAGCGTGGATCAGGTTGGATCGTTGGCGGTGAGACTAGGCGTCGTCACCGGCTGGTGGTTCCGCGTCCGGCCCGGCCGGGTCAGGAGCCGACCCGTGGACGGCCATCGCTGCCTCACCGAGGTCGGCAACGGTCAGGACGTACAGCTGTTCCTCGGTCGGGGCGTCGATCGTCGAGACGCGCGATGCGTGCGATGCCAGGGCCGATTCGAAGAGGTTGCGCGCGTCGCGGGCGTTGCCGAACGACGGGCCGCGCACCTGCTCGGAGAAGATCACCCGCGCGTACCCACGCGCGTCGTCGTCGAGGAGGTAGTCGTTGTCGGCCGCGATGAGTTCGAGGATCTCGACCAGTTCGTCGTCGTCGTAGTCGGGGAAG
>CBDTZE010000181.1:0-5064 GCA_965364815.1 uncultured Nitriliruptoria bacterium
AGCCCAGGCGCTCGAAGACCTCGACGGGGTCGGGGTAGTTGCGCTTGCGCTTGGAGAGCTTGAGGCCGTCGGCGTCCAGGACGATGCCGTGGCAGATGACGTTCTTGAAGGCCGGGCGGTCGAACAGCGCCGTCGACAGCACGTGCAGCGTGTAGAACCAGCCGCGCGTCTGACCGATGTACTCGACGATGAAGTCGGCGGGGAGGTTGGCCTCGAAGTGCTCGACGTTCTCGAACGGGTAGTGGGCCTGGGCGAACGGCATGGAGCCGGACTCGAACCAGCAGTCGAGGACCTCCGGCACGCGACGCATCATCGACTGGCCCGTCGGGTCGTCCGGGTTCGGCCGCACGAGGTCGTCGATGAACGGCCGGTGCAGGTCGGTGACCGTCGTGCCGAAGTCCTCCTGCAGCTTCTCGATCGAGCCGTACACATCGATGCGTGGGTACTCGGGGTTGTCCGACTTCCACACCGGGATCGGCGAGCCCCAGAACCGGTTGCGGGAGATCGACCAGTCGCGGGCGCCCTCCAGCCACTTCCCGAACGCGCCCTGCTGGACGTGGTCGGGGATCCAGTTGATGTCCTCGTTGAGTTCCAGCATCCGGTCGCGGAACTCCGTGACCTTCACGTACCAGCTGGACAGGGCCCGGTAGATGATCGGGGTGTCGGTGCGCCAGCAGTGCGGGTAGTTGTGCTCATAGGTGTCGTGGCGAAGCACGCGACCGACGGCCTTGAGGTCCTTGATGACCTCAGCGTTGGCGTCGAAGACCAGCAGGCCCTCGTAGTCCGGGACCATGGCGGTGAACTTGCCTTCGTCGTCGACGGGCATGCCCGGGATCATGATCCCGTTCTCCGCGCAGACGCGCTGGTCGTCCTCACCGAACGCCGGCGCCATGTGCACGACGCCGGTTCCTTCCTCGGTGTCGACGAAGTCGGCAGCCAGGATCCGGAAGGCGTTGGCCACCTCCGGGAACGTCTCCGCGTCGGCGAAGAAGTCGAACAGCGGCGTGTAGGTGCGGCCGACCAGCGCGGCGCCGGCAAGCTCGCCGACCTTCTCCAGACCTTCGAGCTGCTTGGCGTACTTCTCACGGACGGCGTCGCCGATCACGTGGTGCAGCCCGTCGGCGTCACGCAGGATCGCATAGGTGACGTCCTGCCCAACGGCGAGGGCGAGGTTCGACGGCAGGGTCCACGGCGTCGTCGTCCACGCGTAGATCCGCATCGGACCCAGGTCACCGTCAGCCTCGACCAGGTCGAACGCGACCGTCAGTGCCGGGTCCTGGCGCGGACGGGTGGCGTCGTCGAGGCGGATCTCGAAGTTGGACAGCGGGGTCTGCGCACCCCAGCTGTACGGCATGACCCGGTAGTCCTCGTAGATCAGGCCCTTGTCCCACAGTTGGCTGAAGGCCCAGATGACACTCTCCATGTAGGAGGTGTCCATCGTCTTGTAGTCGTCCTCGAAGTCGACCCAACGAGCCATGCGCGTGACGTACTGCTCCCACTCGCCCGTGTACTGCATGACCGACGTGCGACAGGCGTCGTTGAACTTGTCGATGCCGAAGTCGGTGATCGCGGCGCGGCCGTGGATCCCGGTCTGCTTCTCCACCTCCATCTCTGCGGGCAGGCCGTGGCAGTCCCAGCCGAAGCGGCGCTCGACGCGCTTGCCCTTCATCGTCTGGTAGCGCGGCACGACGTCCTTGACGAAGGACGTCAGGATGTGGCCGTAGTGCGGCAGGCCGTTGGCGAACGGCGGACCGTCGAAGAAGACGTACTGGTTGTCCTCCGGGCGGTTCTCGATCGACGCCTCGAAGGTCTCGTCCTTGCCCCAACGCTCGAGAATTGCTCGCTCGAGGGCGGGGTAGTCGGCCTTCGGTGAGACGTCGGGATACGACACGACAGGTGCCTTGCAGGTGGGGACGCGGGAAGCTGTGGAGGCTACCGACGGGCCCGTCGGCTCAGGCGGCCGGGAGCGTCAGCTCGAAGCAGGCGCCGCGGTGTTCATCGTCGACGATCTTCAGGTCGCCCCCGTGCGCCCAGGCGATCCCCAGCGAGAGGAACAGGCCCAGCCCAGTGGAGCCCGGAGCATCGCCGTGCACGAAACGTTCGAAGACACGTGATCGGTCTGCCACAGCGATGCCGGGTCCGTCGTCGGCCACGCGCAGGACGACCTGGTCGTCGTGCCGGGACAAGTCGATCCAGACCGGTTCACCGCCATGTGTCAGCGCGTTGTCGACGAGGTTCTGGACCACGCGTTCAATGTGCCGCAGGTCACCGATGACGGCGGTCTCCGGGGCCAGGTTGACGTCGATGTTGGCGCGCACCGCTTCGGGCAACGTGGCAACCCACCCGCTGACGACGGGCGCCATCTCGATCAGGTCTCGACGTGCCTGGATCTCGCCACCCTCGATCTGGGCCGCCAGCAGGAGGTCTTCGACGAGCCGGACCAGTCGCCGGGCCTGGCGCTCCATCGCGCCGAGAAACGCGTCACGCTGTTCTGGCTCGACGTCGTCGGCCATGCGCTGCATGGTCTGGACGAAGCCCAGCAGGCCCGTGAGTGGCGATCGCAGGTCGTGCGTCAGCCCGGCCATCCAGTCGGCCTTCAGCCGATCAAGTTCCTTGAGCCGGCCGACACGATCGCGCTCCGCCTCGAACAACCGTGCGTGCTCGACGGCCAGCGCCGCCTGGTGCGCCACGGCGTCCCCCACCTGCATGCACAGCGACGTGAAGCCGCGAGGTTTGGCCGTCGTGTGTGCCACCACCAACGCACCGACGGTTCGCTCCCCCACCCGCAGCGGCATCCCCATCAGCGACACGGCGCCCGCGTCCTCGTGCCAGGGACCTGAGGCGTCCGGCACCTGGTCGCCCTCTTGGTAGAGGACCCGGTCGGCCGCATTGGCGGCCCGCTTGGCCAGCCGCAGACCTTCGTCCTGCTCCACGAGTGCTTCGGGTCGCGCATCGGTTGCGTGGGCATGGGCCAGCCGCAACGCACCTTCCTCGTCGAAGACGTAGATCCCCGCGCGTTCACAACCCAGCACAAGGGCCGCCTGCTCCGCGGCATTGGCGAGGACCGCCCCGAGTTCGAGCCCAGCGGTCGACGCGAGTCGGTTCGTGGCCTCGAGGATCTCGATCTTGTCCGCGAGATCGGACACCAGCGTGGCGCGCTGCAGCGCGATCCAGGCCTCGTCGGCAAGACCGGCGGCCATCTCTCGCTGCAACAACGTGGGCGCGGCCTCGCTTGCGGCCTGGACCGCAAGGACCCAGCCCGCGGCAGTGGCGCCCATCGGGACGAACCAGGTGGGGCGGCGCCGCCCACGCAGGACGAGGTGGCCGACCGCGAACTGGCCTGCGGAAGCCATCGCCGACGCGGACGCCGGGTCGTCGAGGTCGAGACGGACCGCTTCGGCCTCCTCCCCAAGGACACCGATGCCGTGCAGACCGTGGAGGTGGACGGCGCTGGGGCAAGGGGCCAGCACCACGGCCGCCTCCGCGTCGAGCAGCTCGCGGAGGGCCTCGGCCAGGACGGGCAAGACCTCGTCGACCGTCTGCGCCGCGACGAGGCGGCTGGCCAGCCGGTTGCGCGCCCGCAGTTCGAGATCGCCGGCCGATGCCTCGTCGAACCAGATCAGCGCACCTGGGCCATTGTCGAGCGCGAGAGGCTCCATCGCCAGCAGGGTCACGCTGACGGTGCTGCCGTCGGGGCGCACACGGTCAGCGACGGATCGTTGCGCGGACTCCGGGTGGGCCAGCAAATGACGCAGCACGTCGGCGGCTCGGGCGCTGGCCTCCTGGGGAACCGAGGGGTCAGGACCACCGACCGCCACGTCTTCGGGCCACCCCGTGACCTGGGTGGCGCGCTGGTTCCACAGGCGCACGACACCATCGGCATCGACAACAGCCGCCGCCGTCGGCGACGTTCGCAACACCGCCCGCATCGTCTCCGGGTCCAAACCCAGCCTCCTGCTTCCCGCGCTGGCACGCACGCCCCGTCGGCCGGGAACGTCTGGATGTGAGGGCTACCGTGACGCGCGTCCTTGGGAAAACGATGTCTGCACGAATGGCCCTCAGGCCGAGTTGGCTGGCCGCACCGGTCCTCGGCGCGGCCGGCATCTCCGTGGCCAGCGGCTTTGCCCAGTTTGCCATCACCGCGGTCATCGGAGACGTTGCCGAGGCGTTCGGGGCCCCAGGGGCCGGCGATGACCCCGCCTCGCAGATCGGTCTGACAGCCACGACACTCGGCGTGGCGCTCGCCGTCATCCGACTGGCCTCCCTCGGCGCCCTGCCCGGGACCGCACTCGCAGACCGACTCGGGCGACGACGGGTGCTGCTGTGGTCGGTCAGCATCGGCCTGGCCCTGACCGTGGCCAGCGGGGCGGCGCCGAACTTCTGGACGTGGGTCGTGTTGGTTGCCCTGGCCCGACCCTGGCTGTCCACGGTCAACGGTGTGGCTGGCGTCGTCGGTGCCGAGGAGGTGAGCACCAAGGACCGATCGTGGGCGGTCGCGTTGGTCGGCGGGGCGTACGGCCTGGGCGCCGGGGCCGTCGCGGTCCTGCGCGGCGTCCTCCCGGAAGGTTCCTGGCGGCTGGCGATGGTCGCTGCCGCCGCGGGGCTGGCCTTCCTGCCGCTGATCGCCAGGCTGCTGCGAGAGCCGACGATCTGGGTCCGCCGCGACAAGGAGACACCGCCGCTGCTGGGCACGGTCCCCCCGGCCTCCCGGCGATCCCTGATCGTCCTGGCGCTGGCGGCCACGGGCATGGGCCTGGCGACCGGACCGGGGTTCACCTACATCTTCGTGTACGGGGAGAAGATGCTCGGCGCCTCCCCCGCAACGATGTCCGTCCTGGTGCTGCTGGCAGGTCCGACCGGGCTGGCCGGGCTGCTGCTGGGCCGTTGGGCATCCGACCACATCGGCCGACGGCCGACGGCCGTGGCCGGCATGATCGGCACCGCCGGCTGCGTGGCCCTGGCGTACAGCGGGAGCTTTGCGGCGCTCAGCGCGGGCTACCTGGTCGCGTTGACGACCAGCTCCGCCTTCGCCCCGGCAACGGGCGCGTTGATCGCCGAGGTCTT
>CBDTZE010000182.1:0-5047 GCA_965364815.1 uncultured Nitriliruptoria bacterium
CGATGCACTCCAGCCGCTACTGGCCCGCGGACCAGTACGCGACCGGGTCGAATCCTCCCAGCTACGACAAGCAGTTCGTTCGCGATTACGCGACCTCGACCGGCTGGGACAAGAACCCGCCCGCCCCGGCCCTCCCCGAAGACGTCGTGGTCGCGACACGCGCCAAGTACATCGACGCCTACGAACGCATCACCCAGAAGTCGTTCGACGACTGGCTGGCTCGCTGAGTTTGCTGCCGTCCAAGACGCGCCCCGAAGGCCCAGCCGACGGGGCGCGCGAACTTTCTCGAAGAACCTTGCAGCGCATCCGGGGGTTCGTGCGTCGTACTCCCTGAGGGCGGCGAGGGGAGACGACGTGTCGGAACGGGTGGCGACTGTGCCAACCTTCCATTCCCCGGCCGCGACGAGCCGGGCTGGGGGAGTGGACGTGCGGGAGGACGACGCGAGGCTGGCGGCGCTCTGCGAGCGCGAGCACGGACGCCTGGTCGGTTTCCTGACGCTCTACACGGGCGACGCGTGGCTGGCGGACGAGTTGGCCCAGGAAGCGCTGGTCCGGCTCTGCGCCCGATGGCGCAAGGACGAACTGCGCAACGTGGTGGCCTGGCTCAACCGCGTTGCCGTGAACCTCGCCAACTCGACCTTCCGGCGTCGTGCCGCGGCGCGGCGTGCAGCGATCCGCCACGGTGCCTCACCGACGGAGCATCGACCCGCGGACGCTGCCGACGCGATCGCGGTGCGTGAGGCCGTGGCGGCGCTCCCGCCCCGCCCCCGTGAGGTCATCGTGTTGCGGTACTTCGAGGGATGGACGGTCGAGGAGGTCGCGGGCCACCTCGGGCTGGCAGCAAGCAGTGTCCGGTCGATCAGCAGCCGCGCCGTTGCGCTGCTGCGCGAAGCCGGACTCACCGACGCGGTCGGGCACCGCGGGCAGGACGAGGCATGAGCAACGACCACGACGACAACTTCCCGATCGACCCGGAGCGCCTGCGCCGAGCCGGCACCCGTGCGCGACCGACCGACGAGGCCGGCCTCGGCGCCAAGATGGTGGCGCGTGGCCGCTGGCGCCGACAGCGCCAGCAGTGGGGCGTCGGCATCGCCGCCGCCTCGGTGTTCGTCTTCGGCATCCAGGCGATGACCACCCTCGACGATCGTCGAGGCCCGATCGTCACGAACCCGATCGAATCCCTCCCGGCGGTCGGCCCGACCGAGGCGCCGGTGGACGGCCCCGAGGCGGACACCGAGCTCGAGAGCGACGACACCGCCGCTCCCGCTGCCGCGCAGCCCGGTCCGGTGGGTACGCCCTTGCCGCTGCCGACGGGCTTGCCAACGCCGGGGCCCTCGCCCTCGCCATCCGCCTCACCCAAGCCCTCGCCCCGCCCGTCCGCCAGCAGCAGCCAGGCCCCGGCCGGGCCGAAGGATGACGGCACCAACGACGGGGCGACGGACACGGGTGTCACCGGCGACGAGGTCCTGATCTACGTGCTGGTCGAGGAAACCGGCGCGACCCCGGGAACGTGGGACCGCTCGGCGCAGATGGCCATGGAGGCGTTCGCGGTCTACGCGCAGGAGCAACTCGGGCAAATTCACGGTCGCACGATCCGCGTGGAGTTCCGGGACGCGAGGTACGACCCGACCTCGGCACGACAGGTTGCGCGCGAGGCCTGCGGCGATGGCTTCGCCATCGTTGGTGCACACCTCGGCATGGACCAGACCCGGGCCGTGAGCCAGTTCCTGCAGGTCGACAAGTGCCCGGGCCTCTTCGCGGAGATCACGGGCGGAACGGCCGGGATGGACGACAACCCGTGGGTGTCCTGGGTCGGGTCGCGCTGGTCGCCGGACAAGGGTGACGTGCGTCGCGGCCCCTGGGCCGCCTTCGCTTCGGCCTCGCCCTCTGCGGTGGAGCGGTCGGCCTGGCTGACCTACGGCGTCGAGGGGAATCTCGCCTTCTCCGGGGAAGCCGACATGGAGGGCCAGGAACCGTGGATCGATGTAGTCCAGGATGTGACGTCGGGCTCGGGCTACGAGTGGATCCTCGATGCACGTGTCCAGCACCGGGACCTCTGGTACTCGCAGGAGGCCGAGAGGTTCGTCCAGGAAGGCGTGGGGTTCGCGCGCCTCGAGGTGCTGCACAACGACACCCTCCGATTCCTCCAGAAGCTGTCGGAGCGGGGCCACGAGCTCCGAGGGCTCTCCCTCTGGGACCGCGTCTACAGCGACGCCCTCCTCGACCTGGCCGGTGACGATATGGACGAGGCGAGGATCGCGCTGGACCACCTCCCGTGGTTCGAGGCGGACCGAAGCCCCGTGCTCGCCCGCTATCAACGTTGGTTGGACGAAGTGTTCGGCCCCGGGGCGATCGCCTTTCCGGGAGGTGTGCCCGTCGAGCCCACGACCACCGGCCTGCGCGCCTGGGCCGCCGCCGAGCGTTTTGTTGAAGACCTTCGCGCGATGGGCGCCGACCCGACGCGAGAGGAACTCGCCGAGCGTTGGCAGGACGCGACCGAGTGGGATGCCTCCGGGGCGATCACTCCGCGGTCACTGACGGAGCGCTCGGAGTCACGCTGCTGGGTCACGGTGAAGGCGGACACGGCCAGGGTTCAGTGGGTTCGCGAAAGCGGCAGCCGTGGGACCTACAGGTGCGTGAGTTGAGTGCCCGGCTCCGCGTGGGCCACGAACCAGAGGGAACACGCGTGCTTGGCTGCGTGACACACCATGATCCGGGGAGGGAATGTGGAGCGCGATGAGGGGCTCATTTCGGGGCGCGGACGAGGGGCCCCGGTTGCTGCGCTCGTGACCGTGCTGGTTCTGGCGCTGGTCGCGTGGCTGGTCTTCGGACGCGATCCGGGGTCTGAGGCGGCGTCGCCGATCGGTGACAGTTCGTCCGAACAGGCCATCGATGACGCGGAGTCGGAGTCCACGGGCGGTCCCGATGCGCTTGCGGAACCAGCCGACACCGCGACGGCCGACGACGCCCCGGCCGCCGACGACGACGCACCTGGCGAGGCCACGACGACGGCCCCGACTTCGATCCCCGGCGACGGACCTCGCTCCTCCTCCTCGCCGACCCCTGCTCCCTCACGCTCGTCGGCCGTGCCGTCACCGGTGGCCAACGGCGGGGCGACGGACGTTGGCGTGACCGGCTCGGCCGTGACGATCTACGTCGTGCAGCAGGAGGGCGGGGCCGTCCCCCGCGAGGATCCTGCTGGGCCCGCCGTTCGTGCCTTCGCGGCGTACGTGAACGAGGAGCTCGGCGGGGTCCACGGTCGACGCATCGAGGTGGTCACGCGCGACAACCGGATGGACGCGGGCCAGGAGGCGAGCATCCTTCGCGAGGCATGCGCCAAGGCGTTCGCCGTGGTGGGCTCGACGAGCATCCCCACCGGGTCGGGCCCCTCCCGTCCCCTCGACTGTGAGCTTTCCGACCTTCGCGGGGCGACCTACACGCCGGAGCAGCGCACGGCGTGGCCCGACCGCTTCTCCATCAAGGCCCATGGCTCGTCGGAGCCGTCGATGTCGTCCTGGAAGCAGTGGGCCGACCGTGAGCCCAAGGCTGTGGCCGCCTCGGCGTGGGTCCAAGGCTTCGGCGCCTCGGCCGCGCACCGGGACGTCGTCATCCGGCAGAGTCGGGCGCTCGGCTACCGGTGGACCCAGCAGCATGATGGCACCTTGGTCACGCCGGTGACCTATGACCAGATGGTCCAGCAGATGCGTGACGGCGACGTGGAGTTCGTCCACTTCGACGGGGGCGGCCCTGACCTGGTCCGGTTCGGGCAGGCCATGGAGCGAGGCAACTACGAGCCCACGCTGTTCACGGTCCCGGCATGGGCGATGGACTCCGGCGCCGTCCAGTTCGGCGAACCCGGGCTCGAGGGCGTCGAGTTGGCAGTGGATGTCATCCCGTGGATGGAGCGGTCGTCGAATCCCTCGATGCGTCGGTACGAGACCTGGCTGTCGCGCGTGGACCCCGGGGCCGCCGGCTCGACAGAGGGTGCGCTGGCATGGGCGGCCGCGTCCGTCTTCGTCGACGTGCTGCGTGAACTCGGCCCCGACCCGACCCGTGAGGATCTCGTCGAAGCCCTCAGGGGCGCCGCCGACGTGACTGCTGACGGGGTGATCGGGGCGCGGGACAGGTTGGCGGGCGAGGCGAGCAGTGACTGCGTCGCGATCCTGCGGGCCGTGACGCGGTCCTTCGTTCGGGTCGAGGGCAAGCCCGGATCCTTCACGTGCGTGGCTGCTTGAGGATCAGCAGGGGCTGAATGCCTGGCCGTTGCCCAATGCCTCGACGATCGCCGCCGCCCCGACCACCGAGCAGCCCTCGGAGGCGTCGTCGCCGGTGATGCCGCGCTTGGATGCGCAGGCCGAGCAGACCCAGACCTCGCCGCCGTTGTCCGTGAGGGTCTTGCGCAGGTCGGCGGCCGGCGGGAAGCCGTCCTCCTCGACGTCGACGATGCGGTCGGTGCCCATCCACGCCCCGTCGACCGTGCAGATCACGATGACCTTGCGGCCGGACATCGCGGCGGTGGCGGCGAGGATGAACGGAACCGTGGCCCGTTCGGGGTTCTCGGGTCCCCACGAACACGCCAGGACCAGCTTGTCCTCCATCGGGGGCGGCGGGGCCGCAGGTTGCTGGGCGGGTGGTGCGGTCGGGGCGTCGGACATCACGGAGGCCTTGCGCAGCAGGAATCGAGGGGCTCGACATCGAACCTCGCCATCGGAGCCGCCGTCCGGGGCGCCGCGCGCCGCTTGGGCACTGGTCGGCCACCGCGCGGTGGCGCGCGAAGGTGCCCGCGCATCCTCCTACCGCTGTCGTAGGATGCGGGTCGACCCTCACCCGTCTGCCCCCGGAGCATCTCCAGATGCATCGATCCCTCTGGCTTCGCCGCTCGGCCGCGCTGACCGCGCTCGCGCTCAGCCTCGCGGCCTGTGGCGACGACGGTGACTCGACGACGGAGCAGCCGGACGCCAGCGAGTCGCCCACGGCAGCAGCGTCCACCGAGGTCGAGGCATCGCCGTCCGACGAACCGGCGGCGCTGCACGAGGCAGATGGCTCA
>CBDTZE010000183.1:0-4995 GCA_965364815.1 uncultured Nitriliruptoria bacterium
CAGAGAGAGTGCAGGAGGCCCACGTCGTCGAGTTCGGCGAATGCCGGCAGGGCGATCGAGCCGCGCCACAGCACCGACAGGAACTGCTCACGCGAGGTGTCGTTCCAGCCCCACTCCAGGTCGCCCCGTGAACGGACCAGCGCCCGCAGGGCCGAGGCCGTCGAGCGGTCCAGCAGTGCGCCCTCGTCGGCCAGGGCAACCAGCAGACGGCTGGGCAACGCGACGTCGTGGACCAGTTGCTCGTCCGGGACGCGCAACACACCGGCCGCGACCTCGAACCCGTCGACGATCTTCTCCGCGGGGCGAGCCCACCGCCGGCCCGTCGAGGCGTCGGCGACCAGCAGCGACCACGCCCGCAGGTGCAGGTGGGAGACGGTCCGGGCGGCTCGATAGTGGGCGGTCAGCAGGCGGTGCGCCTTGGTGTCCATGTCGGTGGCGCCGTCACGCAGACCCAACCGAGTGGCGACCGCGTCCTGCAGGTCGAGGCGCAGGACCTCGCCGGCGCGGCCCATCTCCAGGTGCAACGCGACCCGCTCGGCCAGGAGGTGGTCGTAGGCCCGGGCAAGCCGAGAGCGGTCCGCCGCTCCCAGGTACCTGGCCGACACCAGCGGGTCGAGGCCCGGTGAGCCGACGACCCCGGCTGCTGCCCACCGCAGGCTCTGCACGTCACGCAGGCCGCCGGCGCCGTTCTTGAGGTCGGGCTCCAGCATCTCGGCCGCGTCGCCGGCACGCGCATGCCGCTTGCCGTCGGCCTCGGTGAGGGCGGTCAGGAACTTCTCGGGGCGCTTGTGCAGCGACGCGATCGCGCGACTGCGCACGTCGTGGAGCAGCGGCCCGTTGCCGGCCAATGGTCGGGCATCGAGGATCGACGTCGCGTCGTCCAGCTCGCCCTTGATCGCCTTCGCGGCCTCCTTGGCCGACCGGACCGCGTAGCCGACCTTCAGTCCGGCGTCCCACAGCGGGTAGACGACGGCACGGACGATCTGCTCGAGCTCCGTTTCGTCGAAGTCGTCATGCAGGACCAGCAGGTCGAGGTCGGAGGCAGGGCAGAGCTCACGGCGGCCGTAGCCACCCACCGCGGCCAGCGACCAGCGACCCGTCGCGCTCACGTCCGCGGCGAGCTCGACCACGGCAGCGTCGACCTCCACGGTCCAGGCACGACACCACGGACGACCCGGTTCGGGGCCGTCCGTGACGAGGTGCTCAAGCGTGGCCTTCAGCCGGGCGGGGACGTCAACCACGTCGCGCCCCACACCCTGGCGTGAGGAAGGTCACAGGGCCTCCGCGTCCTCTTCACCGGTGCGGATGCGCACGACGCGGTCGACGTCTGCGACGAAGATCTTGCCGTCGCCGACCTGGCCCGTGCGGGCGGCCTTGACGATGGCGTCCACAACGTCGTCGACCTGCTCCGAGGAGCAGAGGATCTCGAGGCGGGCCTTGGGCACGAACTCGATCTGGTACTCCGCGCCGCGGTAGACCTCGGTGTGGCCACGCTGGCGGCCGTAGCCCCGGACCTCGGAGAGCGTCAGACCCTCGATCCCGAGCTCCTGGAGGCCGTCCTTGACCTCTTCGACCTTGTGCGGCTTGACGATGGCGGTGACGAGCTTCACGGTCGTCCTCCTGGTGTCCCGGCACTGCCTGTCGGAATGGGGCGCAGTGCGTCGAGTGTGGATGGTGGCGCGGGGCGATTGCCCACCCGTTGCCCCTCTGTTGAATCCACGTTACGACCCAACCCGCGCCATGGCCGCCCCAAGACCCCTCGCGCATGCCTCGTACGGGCCTCATGCGGGCCCGCTTCGCGGCTGGATCGCCTGCACACCACACGACCCGGACGGTTCTTCCACCCCGCCCCTAGAGTCCGATGGCCCCGTGTCGACAGGACCGGAGCGGAGGCCCCCATGTTGTCGATGGCATTGCGATTGGTGTTGCCGTTCTTGGTGGCGGCATTGGTGATGGCCCTGGCCGTGGATTCCCTGGTCGGCGACGTGTCTTCGGCGCAGGCCGAACAGGATGCGCTGCGCGTGGCCGCCCAGGCCGAGCAGCTGGTCCTGGAGCCTGGCGACCTGCGGGGACCGCTCCCTGACCAGCGTCTGGCAGAGTTGGACGCGGCGCTGGCCACACTGTCCGTCCGCCAGGTCTCCGAGCTCAAGCTGTACGCGCCGGACGGGACCGTCCTGTGGGCGGCCGACCGACGTGACGTCGGAGACACCAGCCACCGGGGCGACGAGGAATTCGCACGTCTGCTGGCCGGGGCGCAGCCGTCGGTCAGCGTCCGTCAGGGCCTCAGCGGCATCTCGGCATCGACCGAACGCGAAGGGGACCAGCTCTACGAGACCTACGCCGTGGTTGCCACAGCGGACGGAACGGCGGGGATCTTCGAGATCTACCAGGACTACCGACCGACGGTGTCGCTCTCGAACCAGTTGCGTTCACGCATCCTGGCGTGGTCGCTGCTTGGTCTGGGCCTGATCTTCTTGACCGTGCTCCCGGTCACGCACCGCATGCAGGGCCGCCTGCGACGACAGCGTGATGAACTCCACAGCCGCACGGCGGAGTTGGATGCCGCGCTGGCGCGCGCCCGTGAGGCCTCCCAACTCAAGGACACGCTGCTCCAGGCCGTCTCCCACGAACTGCGCACGCCCCTCGCCGTCGTGGTGGGTGCCATGGAGACGCTCGAGCGTCCCGACCTGGTCGATCCGGCCACGCGAGATCTGCTTGTCGCGCGTGCCGCGGCACAGGCCCGGCGCCTGGACCGCATCTTCCACGATCTGCTCGACGTCGGTCGGTTGGAGCGAGGCCTGACCGATGCACGGCGCCAGGTGGTCCACGACCTCGACCAGTTGGTCGACCGGACCGTCAGGGAGGTGGCCGCCCCGGAGCACCAGGTTCGCGCCACCGTCAGCGTCTCCGAGGCCTGGCTCGACCCGGCGCAATTGGAACGCTGCATCGAGAACCTCGTGGCCAATGCGGTGCGCCACACGCCACCGGGCTGCGTCGTGGACGTCAACGTTGCCGCCGAGGGTGACGACCTCATGCTGATCGTGGAGGACGACGGCCCGGGCATCCCAATCGAGGACCGGACCCGGGTACTCGAAGCCTTCGCCCGGGGCCCCAACCCGGAGCACGCACCGGGCACCGGCATCGGCCTCCACGTCGTGGCCCACTTCGCCTCTCTGCACGGCGGCGACGTGGTTGTCGAGTCCTCGGCCACGGGCGGTGCACGCCTCGTCGTCCGCTTCCCCGACGCCGCAGGCGCCAGTGTCCCCACGGCCCCGCCGACCCCCGCCACCAACTGAGCCGCCCCCGACAACAGTCGCAGGTTCCGTCTGTTTCGACAGGAAATGCGACGACCCCGACGTCAGGGACGCCGGGGTCGTCGGTCAAGCGGGGTCAGCTGAGCTTCTGGATCATCAGCTGGGCGCACTCGGAGGGGTTCATCGCGACCGGGATGCCCATGGCGCCCAGGATCTCCTTCTTCTCCGCGGCGGACTCGCCGCCGGGGCCGTCCTCCTTGACGATGGCGCCGGCGTGGCCCATCTGCTTGCCGGGAGGTGCCTCGAAGCCGGCGATGTAGCCGACGACCGGGGTGTCCGGGATGTTGTCCCGGATCCACTCGCCCGCCTTCTGCTCCTCGCCGCCGCCGATCTCACCGACGAACGCGATGGCCTCGGTCTCCGGGTCCTCGGCGAACGCCTTGATGACGTCGAGGAACTGGGTGCCGATGACGGGGTCGCCGCCGATGCCGACGCAGGTCGAGATGCCGAAGCCGGCCTGGGCGAGCTCGTGCATGATCTGGTAGGTCAGCGTGCCGGAGCGCGACACGAGGCCGACGCGGCCGGGCTTGGTGATGTCGGCCGGGATGATCCCGACGTTGGCCTTGCCGGGGCTGATGAGGCCGGGGCAGTTCGGGCCGATGAGGCGAGCGCCACCCTTGCGGACGACGGTGTCGTAGACCTCGGTCATGTCGTGGACCGGGACGCCCTCGGTGATCGCGACGATGGTCTTGATCCCGGCGTGGAACGCCTCGAGGATCGCGGCCTTCGTGAACGGGGCGGGGACCATCACCATCGAGGTGTTGGCGCCGTCCTCGGACACGGCCTCGGCGACGGTGCTGCGGACGGGAGCGCTGAGCTCGTCCCAGATCGTGCCGCCCTTCTTCGGGTGGGTGCCGGCGACGATCTTGGTGCCGTAGGCCTGGTTGCGGGCCGCGTGGAAGGTGCCCTGCGAGCCGATGCCCTGCACGACCACCTTGGTGTTCTCGTCAATGAAGATTGCCATGTGAATGGCTCCTTGAGGTGTGGAGGGTCAGGCGTTGGCGCGAGCAGCGGCGAACTTCACGGCCTGCTCAGCGGCGTCGGCCATGGTGGCTGCGGGGATGACGTTCGGGTGGGCGGCGTCCTCGAGGATCTTGCGACCCTCGGTGGCGTTGGTGCCGTCGAGACGGACGACCAGCTTGTGGTCGATCTCGCCCAGCTGCTCCATCGCGCCCAGGACACCCTGCGCGACGAGGTCGCACTGGGTGATGCCGCCGAAGACGTTGACCAGCACGGAGTTCACGCGCGTGTCGGAGAGGACGAGCTTGAGCGACTGCGCCATCGTCTCTGCGGAGGCACCGCCACCGATGTCGAGGAAGTTGGCGGCGACGCCACCAGCCTGCGCGACGACGTCCAGCGAGGCCATGACCAGGCCGGCGCCGTTGCCCAGGATCCCGACGTCACCGTCGAGCTTCACGTAGGCGATGTCGTTGTCCTTGGCGAACTGCTCCTGCTCCGAGAGTTCCTCGATGCCCGGGACGTCCCACTCCTTGAAACCGTCGTGACGGAAGGAGGCGTTGTCGTCCAGCGTGACCTTGGAGTCCAGCGCGATGATGCGACCGTCGACGGTCTTGATCAGCGGGTTGATCTCCACCAGCGTGGCGTCCTCGGCGATCATGCAGCCGAAGAGGGAGACCAGCAGGTCCGTGGCCTCGTCACGCACGTCGGCGGGGATGTTCGC
>CBDTZE010000184.1:0-4971 GCA_965364815.1 uncultured Nitriliruptoria bacterium
ATCCGCACGATCCCGGATGTCGACGAGCACGATCTGATGACCATCGAGGCCGCGGATCTGCGCGCCTGAGTCACTCGAAAGCCGTCAGGTCTTCGGGCCCAGGCCCTTGGGGTGGCGCTCATCGATGATGTTCACGTGGGACGGCGTGCCGGGACCCGTCGTCGGTCGCATCGGACCGGGCTTCTCGCCGCTGGCGAGGCGTGCCGCGATCTCCTCGCGCCGCAGTGGGCCAGGATCCGGATGGGCCTTGCCTCGCTCCATGGCTGCGGTCAGGGAGGAGCGCGCCTGCTGACGGTGGCGTTCCGTCTCCAGCGCAGCGTGGGCCTCGGTCTCTGCCTGCCGGGTCTGCAGGGAGCCAAGCGCCAGGAGGATGAACCCGAAGATCCCGAGCGCCATCGTCGGAGGCGCCCCGTTGAAGAGCGAGGGTCGGTCGAAGCCGCCGTCGCCCAGCAGGTGAAGTTCTTCGAGCAGTCGAGGGACATAGGCGGCGTTGGCGGCGAAGGCCAGCAGCAGGGCGCGGTGATACCGGCGATGGGCGCTGCCGTGGGCACTGTTGAGCGCGGCGGCGGCGGCGAAGGCCAGCGCGATCGCGGTCAGCGCGAGGAAGCCGATCGTCCATCGGTAGGCACCCAGCGCGACGAGCGGAATGAATCCGTAGAGCGCGAAGAGTGCCGCCCTGCGGCTGTGTCGGACGGCGTTGTCGCCCAGTGCTCCGACGTCCTGCATCCCGTCGGCCAGACGGTCGGCTTCGTGCAGGTCAACGCCCTCGAAGGACTCAGGCATGGCGTTGCTCCCGTCTGGACGACTTCGACAAGTCTCGCACATCTGGCACGCCGGAGCACGGCCACGTCAACTGGCCCAGAGGTCGGCCAGGGCGGACTCGACGACGGTCGGACCGTCCGCAACCTCGGGTTCGGGCCGCGCGGCCTCGCCCGTCGCTCCCTCGTCGAACAGGTCACGGATCGGCTGCAGGAAGCGACTCACGGGGGCCAACAGGTGGCGGTCGGCCAGTCCGGAGTCGGCGACGTGATAGCGCAGCGGCACCGTGATCCGGAGCTCATCGCGAGCGCGCGTGACGGCGACATAGGCCAGTCGACGTTCCTCCTCGAGCCCGTCCTCGTCGCGCAGGGCCATGTCGCTGGGGAGGTTGCCGTCCGCCGCGTGGATCAGGTGCACGGCCCGCCATTCCAGCCCCTTGGCAGAGTGGATCGTCGAGAGCGTCAACCAGTCGTCGTCGAGATGGGGTTCCCCGGCCAGGTCGCCCGTGGCGTTGGGTGGGTCGAGGGTCAGGTCGGCCAGGAACGCCCCACGTGTCGGATGAGCTGATGCGGCCACCGCCAGCCGATCGAGATCCCCGAGCCTGGCGGCTGCGTCGGGATACTTCATCGGCCAGGTGATCTCGCAGACGGCTCGGAGCGCGCCGATCTGTGTCCCCGGGTCCGGTTGGGTGTCCTCCTCGCCAATGCACACCGACCAGGCGGCGCGCAACGCTCCGAGGAACTCCTGCGCCTGGGCCGGCGCAGCCACAGGCGCGTCGAGGAACCGGGCAACGGGCGACGTCGAGGCGTCGCGGTCCGGGGACCAGTCGGCAGCGCCGATGGCGGCCAGCAGTCGCCGCTCCCAGGCCGGGCCGATCCCCTCCCCCAGGCGAAGAACCCGATGCCAGGCCAGTCGGTCGGCGGGGTTGTCCAGGACGCGAAGCAGGGCATGCAGGTCCTTGACGTGGGCGCGCTCGAGGAACTTCAGGCCGCCGAACTTGACGAACGGGATGTCACGTCGGGCCAGTTCGAGTTCGAGGTCGTTGGCATGCGTCCCGGTTCGGTAGAGCACCGCCTGGTCCCGGAGGTCCATCCCTCGCTCACGGGCGTCGAGGACGGCGTCGCAGACAGCACGTGACTGGTCGTGCTCATCCCGGGTCGTCAACAGGACGGGGCGCACGCCGCCGGGGCGCGGTGACCAGAGGCGCTTGTCGTGGGCGCGCTTCGCCTCGGCATGGATGGCGTTCGCCACGGCGAGGATCGGGGTCGTGCAGCGGTAGGTGCGATCGAGCGTGACGACGGTCGTCCCGGGGTGGTGGTCTGGGAAGTCCAGCAGGTGGTCGGGCGAAGCGGCGCGGAAGCCGTAGATCGCCTGTGCGTCGTCCCCCACCGCAGTGACACAGGCGCCGGGACCCTCTGGGCCGCGTGCCAGTGCCTGGACGATGTCGGCCTGGACGCTGTTGACGTCCTGGTACTCGTCGACCAGGACGTGGTCGTACCGCTGCCGGATGCGGGCCCCAGCAGCGGGGTCGGCCAGCAGGGCCCGCCAGTACAGGAGCAGGTCGTCGAAGTCGACGGCGTTGTCGGCCCGCTTGCGCGCGGCGTACCCGCCGAAGACCTCGCGGATCTGGTCCGCGTGGTCGGCGCACCACGGGAACTGTCGCCGCAGGACCTCGGACAGTGGCTCCTGGGCGTTGGCGACCCGCGACAGGATCGACCCGAGCGTGGCTGCCCGCGGGAACCGTTGGCCGCCCGTGAGGTTTGCGACGACCTCGGCCCGGACCAGGCCGAGCAGGTCGACGGCGTCGCCCTCGTCGAGGATGGTGAAGCCGTCGTGCAGGCCGACCGTCCGGGCCTCGCGGCGCAGGATCTGGTGACCGACCGCATGGAACGTTCCCCCGTGGACGTGCCGGGTCGTGTCGTCGCCGCTGGCAGCGCGGGCCCGCCCGATCATCTCCGCCGCGGCCCGCCGGGTGAACGTCAGCAGCAGAATGCGCTCCGGGCGGACCCCCTCGGCGACGAGCGAGGCCACCCGTGCGGCGAGGGTGCGGGTCTTGCCCGTGCCCGCGCCGGCGACGACCAGCAGCGGCCCGCCCCGATGCTGGACGGCGCGGATCTGGTCGGGGTTGAGGTCGGCGCACCATCGCGGCGACGCGCAGGACGGCGCCAGCAGGTCCGTGGGTTGGTCGAGCGGGGCGATGGTTGCAGGGGGCACGAGCGATCCGGTCCGTGGGGCGTGTCATCGAACTTACGTTCGGGGTGTGACACGTCCCCTCGGCAGCGCCGGCCAAGCGTCCGATCGGCTCAGAGCTCGTCGCGCGCCCAGGCGGTCGCCAGCGAGTCGGCGTACTCGTTCCAGCGGTTCCCGGCGTGGGCCTTGACCCACTGCAGGGTGATCTCCGGGCGAGTCTGGAGCAGCTCGTAGAGGGGCTTGACCAGGTCGAGATTGGCGACCTCGCCGCCCTTCCGTGTCCAGTTGCGCTTCGCCCAGCCCGCTGCCCACTTCGTCATGGTGTCGACACAGAGTCGCGAGTCGGTGTGCACGATCGCCGCCGTGCCAGCCGGCACCAGTTCGACGCCTTTGTGGATCGCCAGCAGTTCCATGCGGTTGTTGGTCGTGTCGGGGTCGCGCCCATGGCCTTGGCCGATCACCTTGCCGCCGACGACGTAGACCGCGCCCCAGCCGCCGGGTCCTGGATTCGGGATCGAGGAGCCGTCCGTGAAGACCCCGTCGGTCGGGCCGTCGGGGTATTTCGCCAGCGTCTGGGCCAGCGTCAGGTGTTCCTCGATGGGTGCCGCACGGCCGCCACGCTTCGCCCCGGTTCGGCCCTTGGGCTTGGAACCACCGGCCAACAGCAGGTCTGCCTGCTTGCCCGCACTGCCTTCGCGATGGCACGAGGAGCACCGCTTGGGCTTCCAGCCCGGGTACTTCTTCTGCACCGCTTCGGACACGGTGAAGGACGCGCCGCAGCGCTCACACAGCGATGCGCTCACGGGGCCTCAGGCCTCCGCGCGAGCGCGCTGCGGAATCCGACGTTCAGTCGTCGCGAGACGATCACCGAAGACGTCCTTGGTGTAGTGACTGGGGCGACCGCGGTCGAGCAGGAACTCGGGCTCCTCGGCCTCGAGGTCGAACCCGACGATGAGTTCACACTCGTCGCACGCGTACTTGCCCATGCCGAACTGTCCGCCGGTCAGCGCCTGCCGTCCGGGACACCGGGTGCAGGAGCGATCGTCGGGAAGGGGCGCGTCAAGGAGCGCCTCGGATCCGGGGGTGGGTGCATCAGCCATGCCGTCAGGCTATCCCCGGGGACGTGGGGCGGCCAAGGATGGCGAGCGCCCCCTGTTCGGTTTCGACGACGAGGAGTCGTCGACCGATCGGGCCACGCGGCTGCCCCTTGGCCGCCTGCCACCAGGGCTCGATGGGGCGCGGGTCACCGTGCAGGGAGATCGACAGCGGCAGGGGCTCGGCGGTTCGCAGCCATCGGCCGACCTCACGGGGACGTCCGGGCAGCACGGCCTCGACCTGCCAGGCGTTGCCCCACACCCCGAGGGCTGGCTCCCGGTCGCACGTCAGCAACGCTCGACGTTCGCTGATCCTGCGGCCGCCCAGTTCCACCGCGAGGTCGTGGTGCAGTCGCGCCCGGACCAGGGCCGGGGCGGGCTCGACCAGGTAGCCCCCGACGTCACCGACCACGACCGGCGGGGCGCTGGCTCGGCGATGGCGGGTGTGCTTGACCCCGTCCTCGTCCAGGACGGTCGCCGTCGCCAGGGTGGCGGGTTCGGCGAGGTCTCCGAGCCACAGCACTGCTTCGACCAGTCGCGCCCCGACCTGCACGAACTCGACCTCGCCCGCGGGCAGGTCCGGGTCGTGCAGATCCACGGCCGGGGACAACACGATGCCGGCAGCGGGTCGGGCCTCAAGTGATGCGGCCAACTCCCCAACGTGCGGCTCGTACTCGGCCAAGGTCCTGGCGCGTCGTCCACCGGGGCGACGCCCCGGGTCGGCGTGGGCGGGGACGTCCAACGGACCGGGGGGGGACAGCGCGTCGCCGAGTACGACGCGAACGTCGCGCCCGAGCACGCGGGCGTTGTGTTCGCACAGCACCAGTCGTGCCTCGTCGCGGTCGACGCCCAGGACGGATGGGCCCGCCGCCGCGATGGCCATGGCGTCGCCACCGATGCCGCAGCCGAGGTCGACGACCTCGGCGTG
>CBDTZE010000185.1:0-4957 GCA_965364815.1 uncultured Nitriliruptoria bacterium
TCCCCCTGGAACGCACCGGCATCGGCTCGTGGGTCGGCATCGCCCCGGTCACCGCCGAGGGCGTCACGGCCGTCCAGGTCACCATCGGCCCGGACGAGGCGCCGCTGCATCGCGGCATCGCCACCGCCATCCGCTCCTACCCGGTCGAGTACGCCGTGACGGCGGCCGAGGCCGACCTCGCCGAGCGCGTCGTGCGTGCCGGCGAGGGTCGACTCAACCCCTTGGCCACCGAGGCCTTCCTGCCCGAGGGCCTGGTCCCGGGCTCGTCGTCGCGCGAGGTCTGGGCGCCGCTGGCGCTGCTGGCGCTGATCGGGCTCGTCACCGACGTCGGCCTGCGCCGACTGCGGATGGAGAAGGGCGACCTCGGCCGCCTGCTGACCTGGCTGCAGTTCTGGCGCCGGACCGGCAACGCCGAGGACGCCGCCGAGACGGCCCAACGCACCACCGCCCTGCAGGAAGCCCGCGCCCGGGCACGCGAGGAGCAACTCGTCCGCACCGGCGCCGGGGCGCCCGATCCAGCCTCAACCCCGTCGGTGCCAGCCCCGCCCGGGCCAGCGACGGAGCCGCCGAAAACCTCGGCGCCCGCCCCGTCCAAGGACGAAGCGGGCGACGGTGGGGTCAGCGGCCTGTTGGCGGCTCGCAAGCGAGCACGGGACAAGGACCAGGGCTGAGGTCAGGCAGCGGCGTCAGCCGCGGACCTCGATGATGGCTTCCACCTCGACCGGGGCGTTCAGCGGGAGCACCGGCATGCCGACCGCAGAGCGGGCGTGGATGCCGTCGTCGCCGAGGACCTCGCCCAGCAGGTTCGACGCCCCGTTGGCGACGAGGTGCTGGTCGGTGAACTCGGGCGTCGACGCGACGAACGCGGTGATCTTCACGATCCGCACCCGGTCCAGCGAACCGGCGGCCTTGGCGGCAACGGCGAGGATGTTGATCGCGCAGGTCCGGGCCAGGTCGATGCCCTGTTCCAGCGTGATCTCCGCACCGAGCTTGCCGGTCGCCAGCAGCTTGCCGTCCACGACCGGCAGCTGACCCGACGTGTAGATCATCGAGCCCGAGGAACGCCACGGTTGGTACGCGGCGGCGGGGGCAGGCGGCTCGGGCAGGACGATGCCGAGCTCGGCGAGCTTCTGGTCGGGGGTGCTCATGCTCAGGCCTTCGGACGCTTGAAGTACGCGACGTTGTCGGCGACGTTGACGAGCTCCCAGCCCTCAGAGCCCCACTGGTTCAGGATCTCCTGGAGGGCGTGGCTGATGAGCGGGGCGGTGGCGTATTCCCAGATGGTCATGGTGTCGTCCAGTTGGAGTGGAGGGATGTCGAGGGGCACCGGTCAGGCGACCCGCGTGGTCACAACAGCGAACCGGTCGTCCGCAGAAAACCGCAACGGGCGTGCCCACACCGACCATGACGGTCGGCGGTCACGCCCGAGAGGGGTTCGGTTCAGGCAACGCCGGCGATGTCGCGATCGCGACGTTCGGCCTCGCTCAGCCCGCCCCACACACCGAAGACCTCACCGGTCGCGTCGGCGTGCTTGAGACAGTCGCGGGTCACCGGGCAGGCGCGGCAGACGGCCTTGGCCGCGGCCTCGCGCTGCAGGCGTTCGGCCTTCGGTTCGAAGCGATTCGGACCGAAGAACAACTCGGCGTCATGCTCCCGACAGGAGGCCTGGTCTTCCCAGGTTTCACTGCCGGTCGACGCCAGGACGGGGAAGGACACGGGGTTCCCTTCGTGTCGACCACAAGAAAGGTCGTAAACGGACACTAGGAAGGCACAACCCTCCGTGTCCATGCCTCGACTGCTTGCCTGAATCGGCCCTCCGCTTGCCGCGGCAAGCACTCGCTTCCTCCAGACGGCCGAGGTGTCACTCGTCCGATGTGCCCGTTTCGCCCCGCAGACGGCCGTAGACGTGGGCGTCGTGGAAGTCACCGCGCACGTTGAGGTGCTCACGCATGGTGGCCTCGCAGCGGAAGCCGTTGCGGACCAGAACTCGTTGAGAGGCGAGATTCTGGACGCTGGTGATCGCCGTCATCCGATGCAGGCCCAACTCCTCGAAGCACCAGGCGGCCGCGGTGGCGACCGCATCGGTCATCAAACCCCGGCCTCGACACTCGGGATGCGACCAGTAGCCGAGCTCCGCCCGCAGGTCGACGAGGTCGGGGCGGACGCCCACCACGCCGGTGAGCCGATCCTGGTCGTCACCGACCTCAGTCACGACGAACAGGACCTCGCCAGCGTCCAACTCCATCGCACGAGCCGCGTTCACGAACCAGACCGCGTCTTCGAGGCGGTAGGGCTTGGGCACCCGGGTCCAGTGGACGGTCACGTCGTCCGTGCAGGCCTCGAGGATCCGCGGAACGTCCAGGTCGGTCGGCGGGCGCAGCACGACGCGAGCGCCGACCAGCGGCTGTCGCGGATGCCTGACCCCGTCACCGTCGTTCACTGCTCACCGATGTTCTCCGCGGCAGGCAAGCAGACCAGCGTCAGTCCTGCGACGTCTGCAGTGCCTCGTCGGGAACCTCGCCGGTCGGGACGGGCTCGCCCGGCTTGGCGATGAACTCCTCGACCAGCAGGGTCGCGGCCTCGGTGGCCGTCACGCGGACGGGCGTGCCGACCTTGGCGCGCTTGGCCTCGCCGATCCAGCGTGCCCGCCAGAGCGCCCCGTCCACGTAGACGTGGCCCTCGGGGTTCAGCACGGAACGAACGATGCCGGGGCGACCGACGAGGTCACCGACGGCGAGGTCGTCCGGCCCGGCCTGGGCGCGAAGGATGATCGTCAGGACGACCACGAAGAAGCCGGCAGCGGTGAGGGTCATCAGCGCGACGATGCCGCCCGAGAGCGACAGCGGGCCGTCGGTGCCGTACAGGTACAGCGAGCCGGCGGCGAACGACAGGGTCGCGGCGAGGGTGACCGGGCCCAGCCCGGCGATCGCCGTGTCGATGGCGTAGAGCCCAAGCCCCAGCACGATCAGCGCCAGTGCCCACCAGGTGACCGGCAGGACCGTGAGGCCAAAGATGGCCAGCAGGACCATGATGATCGCGGTGAAGCCGGCGACGCCGAAGCCGGGCTGGAACCACTCGAAGAGCAGCATCGCGAGGCCGACGACCAGCAGGATGTAGATCAGGGTCGGGGTGGTCGCGGCGTGCAGGATGCGGCGGCCCAGCGTCAGGGAGTGCAGCCGGACGCTGATCTCCTCGGAGCGGATGCGGATCGTCTTGGAGCCGACGACGGTCTCGACCGTGCGGCCGTCGAGCTCGGTCAACAGCGGCTCGAGGCCGGCGACGACCAGGTGCACGGCCTTGGCCTCGAAGAGGTCGCCAGCCGGGACGGCGTACTGCGCAATGGCAGCCTCGCCGACGACCGAGCTGCCGCTCTCGTCGGTGACGGTCAGGCCCTCGAGCCGGTCGTGGGCCAGGGCGGCGATCAGGTCGGTCGCCTCTTGGACGGACTGCGCGGACGACCCACCGGCGAAGTCCAGCGGGGCGGCGGGGCCGACGGTGGCGTCCTCGGCGATCGCGGCGACGTGTGCGGCGAACAGCAGGGCTGCCGCGCCACCACCGCCACGGGCCTGGGCCACGCGCGGGCCGACGAAGACGACGACGGGGACCGAGGACTCACGAATGGCCGTGACGAGCTCGTCGAGGTCTGCGGAGATCGCGCCCTCGGAGTCGATCTGCAGGATGATGACCTCGGAGCCGCGTTCCTGGGCGGAGGCGATCAGGTCCACGATCTGGCCGGCGACCGGCGGGTCGATGAAGCCCTGGATCGGGAGGATGTCGACGTCGCGGAACGACACCTCGCCCTCGGGCGTGTCGGCGTCGGCCTGCGCGAGCGCAGCACCGGGGGCGCTGAACACACCAAGAGCGACCGCCAACGCGATGAACGCAAGGACGGCACGACGAATCGGGGCGAGAGAAGTGACCATGGCGGGATCGTACGAACACCCCAGAGTCGCAAGGCAATCGCCCGTGCACCCCCCGACCGAGGAACCGTGCCGGTCTCGGTTGGGTCCCGTGGGGGCAGACCTAGGCTCACGCCTGTCACCGCACGCCCCGTCGGACCCTCTCATGCCTGCTGCCCGCACTCGCACGTCGCCTTCCGGCGTGCGTGGTCACGAGGAACTCTTCTCCTCGCGCATCCTCTTGGTCACCGGCAAGGGCGGTGTCGGCAAGACGACCGCCGCCGGTGCGCTGGCACTCGCCGCAGCCGAGGCCGGTCGCCGCACGCTGCTGGTCGAGCTCGAGGGTCGCCAGGGCTTCCAGCGGATGTTCGGCACCCAGCCGTGGGACTACACCGAGCGCGAGTTCCGCCCGGGCCTCTGGGGCCTGGCGATCGACCCAGCGGACTCGGTCTACGAGTACCTGGAGATGTACTACGGCCTCAAGCGCATCCAGTGGCTGATGGAGAAGTCGAACGCGATCGACTTCGTGACCACCGCCGCCCCGGGCCTGCGTGACCTGCTCCTCGTCGGGAAGATCTACGAGATCGAGGCCCGCAAGCGCGCCGACGGTCGCCGCCGCTACGACCTGATCGTCGTCGACGCCCCGCCGACCGGACGCATCGTGCCGTTCCTGCAGGCACCCGAGGCCGTCACGGAGATCGTCCGCGTCGGCCCCATCAAGCGCCAGGCGGCACAGATCCGCGAGATGCTCAGCAACCCGGCCCGGACCAAGGCCGTGCTGGTCACCCTGCTCGAGGAGATGCCCGTCCAGGAGACGGTCGAGGGCATCGCGATGCTGGCCAAGGCCGGCGTCCTCACCGGCCCGGTGATCGCCAACCAGGTCGTCAGCCCACGACTGCGTGACGAGGACGGGGCGAAACTGATCGACCTCGGAGCGGACGGCCTGCGCAAGATGGCCGCCGACGCGGGCGCGAAGCTCAGCGCCGACGCGGCCGAGCAGGCCTTGGCGCTCGCCGACCGCCACCTCGCCCGCCTCGAACTCCAGCGCGAGATGCACG
>CBDTZE010000186.1:0-4956 GCA_965364815.1 uncultured Nitriliruptoria bacterium
GACGTGACCGGTCGACCAGCGCGTCGAGGTTGGGCGTCGCCCGCGCCTCGGTCGCGTCGGCCGCCGGGGAAGGCGCGGCCGGCGGAGAGAGGGTGTCGGTGCTCATGCGTCGCCCTCCTTGGCCACTCGGCGAGCGGCGACGACCAGCGCCCCGGCGCCGATCGCGAGATAGAGCAGCGAGGACAGCAACCAGTACGGCGGGTTGGTGTCGCGGTTGTCGACCTCGACCACGTCGGGCCGAAGGAGCTGGACTTCGTCGAATCCGGGTGCCGGGAAGGCGCCGGGGAAGCCGGGCTCGGCGACCGCGAAGTCCTCCATCATGACCTCGTTCCGGAAGTCGTTGTTGAACTCGTCCTCGCGGGGCAACAGCGTTGCGAAGGCGGACAGCACGGATGGCAGTTGGATCCCGCCGAAACCGAAGTCGGTCTGCGCGTCGACGGCGTCGGCGAGCCCGACGAACGGGTTGACCAGCGTCGTGAGCGGGCGGCCGTTGGGGCCGAAGTCGAAGCGGCGGACGGCGCCCTCGACGAGCCCCGCGAACAACGTCCCGACGGAGATCGCCCCGACGACGAGGATCGTCACGACCAGGGCGGGCGTCGAGCGCTTCATCAACGACGACACGCCGATGCCCATGGCGGACACGGCGATGGTCATGGCCAGCAAGGTGAAGAGGCCGCGAGCCATCTGCCCCAACTCGACACCGCCGAGGAAGAAGCCGATGGCCGTCAGCGGGATGGCGGCCATGACCAACAGCAACAGCCAGGCCACCGAGGCGACGAGCTTGCCCAGGACGATCTGGCCGGGCGTGACCAGCGTGATGCGCAGCAGGGAGAGGGTCTGGCGTTCACGTTCGCCGGAGATCTGGGTCGCGGCGTAGGCCGGCGCCAGCAGCATCGCGAGGCCCATCGTCACCGCCAGCAGGTTCTCCAGCAGGAACCGTCCCAGCAGCGGACCGGAGCCCGCGACGACACCGCCACCACCGCCACCGAACTGCGACTCGAACTCCATCGCTCGCACGCCGATCCAGGCCAACAGCAACGTGAACGCGGCGAGGACGCCGACGTGGATCGTGATGACGGTGAAGGCGCGCTTGCCACGCCACCTCTCCAGGAGTTCGCGGCGCATGACCGGGTTCTGTGCCAGCCGCAGTGCCATGGCCTTCATCGCACGATCCCTTCGGTGATCCGCAGGAAGAGGCCTTCGAGGCCGGACTCCTCCTCGGTGAAGTCGTTGACGCGGACGCCGGCACGGATGAGGTCGGCCAGCAGGTCGGCCGCGGCTTCGGGGCTGCCGGGCAGTTCGCCGCGGAGCTTCCCGTCGCCGAGGATCACGACGTTCGTCGCCCCGGCCGCGGTCATCGCCGCGCGTGCGCCTTCGCGTGCCTCGACCTCGCCGAGCACCCCGACGGTCACGGCGTGGGCGTAACGCATCGAGGTGTTGATGTCGCGGGGCGTGCCCTGCGCCAGCATCTTGCCGGCCTCGATCACGCCGATGCGGTCACACAGGTCCTGCATCTCCGAGAGGATGTGGCTGGACAGCAGGATGGTGATGTCCTGGCGAGCCAGTTCCTTGATGATCTCGCGAAGCTCGACGCGGGCACGTGGGTCCAGGCCCGAGGCGGGCTCGTCCAGCACCAGCAGCTTGGGTTCGTGGACCAGGGCACGGGCGAGGGAGAGCCGCTGCTGCATCCCGCGCGACAGGCCCTGCACGTCGACGTCACGCTTGTGGTTGAGCTCGACCAACTCCAGCAGTGCGTCGACCTGCGAGGCTCGCGTCAGGGAGTCGAGCCCGTACGCCGCCCCGAAGAAGTCGAGGTACTCGGCGCACGTCAGCCCGTCGTACAGGCCGAAGAAGTCCGGCATGAAGCCGACCAGCGAGCGGACCTTCGTGGTGTCCTCGACCGGGTCGTGCCCGAAGACACGGACGGTGCCGGCGTCCGGCTTGGACAGCGTCACGATCGCGGACATCGTCGTGGTCTTGCCCGCCCCGTTCGGACCGATGAGCCCGAAGACGGAGCCGACCGGGATGTCGAGGTCGAGGCCGTCGACGGCCTTGAAGTCGCCGTACCGCTTGGTGAACTGGCGGATCTCGACGGCCGCCGCACGGGCCGGGACGGCGGGCGTCTCGGCCGACGGAGCGGGCGTGGGTCCGTCGGTCGGGCCGCCCTGGATCGGGCCGTCGGTCGGGGCGTCGTGGCCGGGCATCGGTGCGGCGCTGGCGCCGGACGTCATGGGCGTCGGTTCGGTCGTCATGCCTCGGCTCCGATCAGCGTCGCCCCGACACCGCGGGCGCTGTAGTCGAACGGGAACAGGCCGCCCTGGATGCGCAGGTGGACCTCGCCGAGGGCGCTGACGAACCGTGGCGGCAGCCCGCCGTCGTTCGCGGCCATCGTGTCGTCGAGTTGTGCCCAGCTCCGCGTGCCGTGGTCGTAGACCTGGAACTCGGCCCCGCCGACCTGGTTGCGCCCCGGCTCGCCGGGGAAGATCTGACCGCCGCCGTCGCTGGTGAGCATGCCGTCCTGGACGCGGCCGTCCTCGAACTCGAAGTGCCAGAAGTCCGGGCCGGATTCGCAGACGGTCGCATCCGGTGGGCAGGGCGGAATGGCGAGACCATCGTCGCAGGTGGTGGAGCCACTGACCGATCCATCGGGGAAGCGTTCCTCGAGGTTGAGGCAGCCGCCGGCCTCGAAGTCCGGCACCGGGAAGGGCTGGTCGAACTGGCGGCCTTCAATGAAGCCCTCGCCGCGCAGCACGTCCGGCAGGACGCCCTGGACGCGTCCGGCCGCACGGTCGGGCAGGCGGAAGCGCAGCACGGCGGAGAGCTCACCCTCGACGGCGTGTGGGCTGGGTTGCCAGGCGTCCTGGAACGATCCGACGAGCAGGGTCCTGCTGACCTCGACCGGTCGGACGTTGCCGTTGCCCTCGATCGAGACGGTGACCGCGACGCTGCGGCCCAGCGACTCCACCTCGGCGCCGTCGGCGAGCAGTTGCGTCGGCGCATCTGCGTCGTCGCCCACGACGACCACGCTGCCGGGCCGGTCCGCAAGCGCCCCGCCCGAGATCAACGCCCGGAAGGAACGGGGCGCTTCCATCGTGCCGTCGTTCTTTCGGGACTCCTGGAACACGTCCCGGTAGACGTCGAGTTGCCGCAGTTGGGCGCCCGGGTTCCCGACCCACTCGGTCGACTCGCCGGGTGCGAGGTCGCCGAGGTCGTGGTGCTCGCCGCCGGCCCGGACCTGGATGTCGGTGATGGCGCGGGTGGAGACGTTCGTGACCTCGACGCGCAGCACGCCGTCGGCCGCGAGCGTCGCGGTGACGGCCAGGGGGGCCGCCTCCTGGATCGGGCGGATCGCGACGACCGTGCCGACCTGCAGTGACTGCAGGGCGATGCTGGCGGCCACGTCGCCCGTCGAACGGTCGATCGTGACACCGAGGCCGCTGAAGTCGGCGGTCGTCGGGTCCAACTGCCAGTCCGGTCCGGGCAGGACGATCTCGTGGTCGCCGGCGCTGGGGGCACGGACCGCCGCGACCACGACTTCTTGGCCGAGGCCATCCACCCAGGTCGCCGCGGACCCCGCCACGCCGACACGTGGCTGCGTGCCCGATGCCACCAGGGCGGCGATCAGGACGAAACCGACCGTGATGACCGGAACGGTGATCCAGCCCAGTTCACGGCGCCCCATCTTCTTGACGAAGAACGCGTTGACTGGCCCGATGACCAGCACGTAGCCGATGGCGAACAGTGCCAGCAGGCCAAGCGACGGGATGTCGAGGACGCCACCGGAACGCAGGGCCTCCTGCGCGACCCAGCCGCGTTCCGAGGTGTGCTGACCGTTGAGGCGCAGCGAGGCGTCGCGCTCGGCGAGCAGGTGACGCCAGACGTCGCTGGAGGCCTGCGTGCCACCGGCCGCGGGCGACAGTCCGGTGAAGACGACGCGTCCGAGCCCGGCCAGTTGGGTCGCCGCGACCGGTTCGTCCGTCGCAGTCGCCTGGAGGGAGGCCGGCGTGACGGCGGCATCGCCGTCGCCCGTCGTGTTCGGTGCGGGCGTCGTGGCGTCGCCCGTCGTGCCGCCCGTCGTGCCTTCGTCGGTGGTCGGGTCGGCGGTGGGGAGTGTCGTCGGTGCGTCGTTGGCGGTGGCGGTGCCGAAGGCCTGCGCTGCGCTGAGCGTCCACACGCCCGGCGCGGCCGTCACGGTGGCGAGGGTGTCTCCCGAACCGGGGGTGACGGCGGTGGCCGGCGCCCAGGGCAGGCCGGTGTCCAGCGGGCCGGAGCGCCCCACGACGACAAGGCTCAGCCCGTCCAGCACGGCGCGTTGCAGGTTGCCGCGGCCGAGGTCGGACAGCGCGTCGAGGTCCTCGGTGGCCAGGACCATCGTGCCCAGCGAGGTCAGGGCGAGGTGGGACCGTTCCAGCAGCAGTGGATCGGCGGTGACCCAGATGACCCGCTCGTCGGTGGCGTCGAGCTCGACGTCGGGTAGCGCCCGGCCGCCGTCACCGGCGGCCAGCAGGGCCGGGGAGATGCCGACGAGTGCGCCGCCGGGGTTGCCGTTGACCCGCGGTCGGACCTGCACGGCGCGGCTGTCGCCGGCCGGTTGGACCTGCACCGTCAGCGAGGACGACGGCATCAGGAAGGTGAACTCCTTGGTGGCCGCGCCCGCAACCTCGACTTCGCGAGACTCGGTGATGTTGCGGTCCGTCGTGACGCGGATCGTCCCGGAGAACAGGCGGCGGGGCGTCAGTCGGACGGTGACGGGCATCCATGAGTTCACGGCGGAGGTGCCCTCGAACCCGATGAAGGCCTCGAGGCCCAGTTCCTCCGCGGAGAGTTGCTCACCGCCGGCTGGCCCGGTCGGCGCGGTGTTCGTGGTGCCGGGCGGCGGGGCGACCGGGACCGGTGCAACGAGGGCCGGTGCAGCGAGGGCCGGTGCAGCGAGGGTCGCGGCCGGGGCGGCGGCCG
>CBDTZE010000187.1:0-4867 GCA_965364815.1 uncultured Nitriliruptoria bacterium
GCTCAAGGAAGCGCAGGTCGCCCTCATACAGGTCGCGGATGTCATCAAGTTGGTGGCGGATCATGGCAACCCGCTCGACGCCGATGCCGAACGCGAAGCCCGAGTGGCGCTCGGGGTCGAGGCCGCACGCCAGCAGGACGTTGGGGTCGAGCATCCCGGAGCCCAGGATCTCCAGCCATCGCGTCGCTCCGGGCGAGCCGTCCTCGTTGGTGAAGGTTCCCCAGGAGACGTCGACCTCGGCCGAGGGCTCGGTGAAGGGGAACATCGACGGGCGCATGCGGACCTGGCGGTCCTCGCCGAACAGGCGACGGGCGAAGGCCAGCAGCGTTCCGCGCAGGTCGGCCATCGTGATGCCCTCACCGACGACCAGGCCTTCGAGTTGACGGAAGACCGGCGAGTGCGTCGCGTCGACCGTGTCGTTCCGGTAGACGGTGCCGGGCACGACGACGGCGATCGGGAGTTCCTGGCCCATCATCACGCGAGCCTGGACCGGCGAGGTGTGGGTGCGCAGGATGACCTTGGGCAGACCGAACTCGTCGAGGCCGCCCTCGTCGACGTAGATCGTGTCCATCTCCTGGCGCGCCGGGTGGTCCGGCGGCATGTTCATGGCCTCGAAGTTGTAGAAGGTCGACTCGACCTCCGGCCCCTCCGCGAGTTGGTAGCCCAGTCCGATGAAGGCATCCACCATCTCGTGCTCGACCTGGGTCAGCAGGTGCGGGCGGCCCACGGGCAGACGCCGGGGCGGCAGCGTCAGGTCGAGGCGCTCCGCCTCGAGACGCTGCGCGACCATGGCCTCTTCCAGCGTGGCCTGCTTCGCGTCGAAGGCTTGCTGGAACTGCTTCTTGAACGCGTTGAGCCCCTGCCCGAGGGACTTGCGGCCCTCGTTGTCGAGGCTGCCCATCAGCTTCTGGACGGACGCCAAGGGGGACTTCTTGCCCGTGAAGGCGACGCGGGCCTCGTCGAGGCCGTCGAGGTCCTTCGCGGCCTCGACCGCTGCGACCGCGTCGGTCTGCAGGGTCTCGAGGTCGGGCAGTTCGGCAGGCGTTGCGGACACCGTCGGGCTCCGGTCAGAAGGTCAGCGGAGCCTAACGGCCGCCCCGAGTGCGACAGGAAGGCGGCCGGACCGACGAGCGGTCAGCCCTCCGCCATGTCGATGCGTGGCCACCGTGACGTGAACGTGGAGCCGCTCCCGACGTCGGACTCCAGCGTGAGGTCTCCCCGATGGGCTCGGACGAGCCCTCGACTGATGTAGAGCCCCAGCCCCGTGCCGGCGCGGCGGACCTCGCGGCCCCGGCCGAACTTCTCGAAGATGGACCGGCTCTGATCCTTGGCGATGCCCGGGCCCTCGTCGCTGACCGCGACGAACACCGCGTCGTCGTCCGCCCAGACGCGCAGGGTGATCCGGCCCTCGGAGTAGTTCAGGGCGTTCTCGACCAGGTTGGACAGGACCTGCTCGACCTTGTCGCCGTCCAGCAGGGCACGCGGAATGATCCCGTCGATCTCCACGGCGATCTCACGATCTTCCCCCAGGGGCTTGACCTTGGCCCGCTCCAGGATGCCGTTGGCGATCTTCTCGAGGTCCACGGCCGTGCGACGCAGGCTGACCCGGTCGGCATCGATTCGCGACACGTCCAGCAACTCGGTGAGCAGCCGCGTCACGCGGTCTGCGTCCTCGTTGATCGTCTCCAGCATCAACTTCTTCTGGTCGTCCTTGAAGCGGTCCCACTTCAGCAGCAGCGTCTTGGTGAAGCCCTTGACGCTGGTCAACGGCGACCGGATCTCATGGGACACCGTCGCGACGAGGTCGCTGCGGGCGCGGTCGAGGAACTTGCGGCGACCGGCGTGGCGGAAGCTCAGGATCGTGGCGTCGGCCAGTCGCGAACCCGCGACGGCCACGGGGCGCTTGCGCCCCTCGACCAGGGCGACCTCGAGCAGGCGTTCGGCAATCCGTTCGCCGTGGCCCTGCAGGGCATCGTCCAGCGGGCAGCGGTCGCCACCTTCGGTGCGCAACTCCAGTGCCTGGTCGATGTGCGTGCCGACGGCTGCGTCATCCATTCCGGTCAACTCACGGCCCCGCCCGGAGATCCACTGGACGTTGCCGTCGACATCGAGGACAACGATGCCGTCAGGCAGGACCTCCAGGGCTGAGAGGTCGGTCGGCAGGCCGGGGCGCTCCACGTCTACTCCTTGATGCGCTGCTGACGGGCCGCCTCGTAGAGGGTCACGGACGTCGCCACGGCAAGATTCAGGGACTCGGCACGACCATAGACCGGCAGTGCCGCGAGGGTGTCGACCTCGGCCCGAACTGACGCGGGGACGCCGTGCGCCTCAGAGCCCATCACCAGGGCGACCGGGCCACGCAGGCACCCGTCCTCGGTCACGAGCACGTCAGCATTCCCGTCGAGGCCCACCGTTCGCTGGCCGGCGGCACGGCAGGCTCGCAGCACGTCGATCGCCTCGACGTCAACGACGAGCGGCAGGTGGGTGATCGAACCCGCCGTGGACCGCACCACCTTGGGGCTGAACGGGTCGACCGCACCCGCCGTCAGGACCACCGCGGTTGCTCCGGTTGCGTCGGCCGTACGAATGATGGTGCCGACGTTGCCGGGGTCTGACGCCCCGCACAGCACGACGAGAACGCCCCGCCCAACGACCTCCGCGAGCGCGGACGTCCGCTGTCGCGCGACCGCCACCACGCCCTGGGGCGTCGCCGCGTCGGAGAGGGCGGCCAGGACGCGTTCGTCGACCAGCGTGAGCCGATCGACATGCGCCCAGGCCTGCTCCAACTCGGGCAGGCAGAAGACCTCCTCGACCCAACCATCGGCGAGTGCCTCGGCGACCGGATGCTGCCCTTCGACCAGGAAGCGCCCCTGCTCGCGTCGCCCCTTGCGCCGATGGAGCGCCACGACGGACTTCACACGCTCATTGCGTGGAGAGGTCAACACCTCGGCCATGGCCACTCCCTTGGGGCGAAAATGCAACGAGCAAAACGCAACGAACCGGGTGCGAGCTTGCCACCCGGTTCGTGCAGATGCGTCAGGCGACCTTGCTGTCCAGTGCGCCCTTGGCGACCGTGACGAGCTCGGCGAACGCCTTGCTGTCGTTGACGGCGAGGTCTGCGAGGACCTTGCGGTCCAGTTCGATGCCGGCGAGCTTCAGGCCGTGCATGAAGCGGCTGTAGGCCAGGCCCTCGATGCGCGCCGCGGCGTTGATGCGGGCGATCCACAGCTTGCGGAAGTCACCCTTGCGGCGACGACGGTCGCGGTACGCGTACCGCTCTGCGTGGAAGACGGCTTCCTTGGCCACCCGGAACCGGCGGCTGCGAGCGCCCCGGAATCCCTTGGCGCGGTTCATGACCGCTTTGTGGCTCTTCTTGGCGTTTACGCCACGCTTCACGCGTGCCATGTGGATCTCACTTTCTGATGGCCCATTGGGGGCCGCAGGTCACTTGTTCAGCAGCTTCTTGATGCGCTTGGCCGACGAGGGAGAGATCTGGGTCTCACCCTGCAGGCGACGCTTGCGTGCCGCAGACTTCTTCTCGAGGATGTGCGAGCGGTTCTTCTGGCGCGCCATCACCTTGCCGTTGCGGGTGACGCGGAAGCGCTTCTTCGCGCCGCTGTGGGTCTTCTGCTTGGGCATGGCAGCCACTTCCTGATCTTCGACGGGGGCACGGCGCGGCAGGCGTCGTGCGGGGGTTTGGAGGGACGTGCTCGGGCGGGCGGCGGTCGTTGCTGACCGTCGCCCCACCCGTTGGCCTCAGGCGTCTTCGGTGACGGCCTCGGGCGCAGCCTCGGCGGCGGGGGCGGCGTCGTCGGTGACGGGCGCGCCTTCCTCTGCCTCGACCTTCGGTTCCTTCTTCTTGTTCGGAGCCAGGACCATCACCATGTTGCGGCCATCCACCTTGGGATAGGCCTCGACGGTGGCGTATGGCTCCATGTCCTCGGAAAGACGGTCCAACAGCTTGCGGCCGAGTTCCGTGTGGGCCATCTCACGGCCACGGAACATGATCGTTGCGCGAACCTTGGCGCCGTCCTTGAGGAACCGCAGGACGTGCCCCGACTTCGTGTTGTAGTCGTTGGTCGAGATCTTGGGACGCATCTTGATTTCCTTGACGACAATCTGGCTCTGTCGTCGGCGTGCGTCCTTCTCCTTCTGGGCTGCCTCGTACTTCGCCTTGCCGTGGTCCATGATGCGACACACGGGCGGGTCGGCGTTCGGGGCGACCTCGACGAGGTCGAGGTCCTGCTCACGCGCACGCTTGAGTGCGTCGGCAAGCTGGACGATGCCCACCTGGGTCCCGTCGGCGTCCACAAGGCGGACGCGGGGGACGCGGATGTCGGCGTTGATTCGCTGCTCGCTGCTGATCCTGGCTTCTCCTGTGTCTTGGGGTGATGACCCGTCTGGGCGACAAAACGTCGAACGACGGCCAAGGGGGCCGCCGCAAAAGCCGCAGGACGTGCGCACCAGACGGTGTGCTGCCCTGAGACCCGGGCGAGAGCGGCCCGCCGGGTGGGAGGCCTGGCAGGCCTCCGCTCGTCTTCTGTTGTGCTGCGTCCTGCGTGGTTCCGAGGAACCGCTGGGACGACAGCGCGCAGCCCGAGGGCCGCGCTGGGGCAAAACGTAGCACGACGACGCCGTGGCGCCGTCGTGCGTGCGATGGTGCTGGCGTCAGCCGCCGGGCGTCCAGGGCTTGGGTCCGCCCGCGGCCGGGGGCGGAGGCGCGCACCCGCACCATGACGCCGTGCGGCCTGATGTTCGGGCGGGCCAACTATCTGGTGGCCGCCGACCGCGAGAGCGGGCGCATCCAGACCTTCCGTCTGGACCGGATGAGCGCGGTCGAGGCGGGCGAAGGCACGGCGCGCCCGCC
>CBDTZE010000188.1:0-4826 GCA_965364815.1 uncultured Nitriliruptoria bacterium
TGCGCCCCGACGGACGGCGAGGTGACACGCCTCGACGGACCCGGCGAGGCGGCCGACGCCCCGACGCTGACGGCCGACGCGGCGTCGCTCCTGCGCACGATCTGGGGACGGGGCGACGCGCGCGACGCCGACCTGTCCGGTGACACTGCCGTTGCCGCGGTGGTGCTCGGACGGCTGCGAGCAACGGCGATCTGAGCCACGGGAGGCTCGCATGGACGCGCCACGGCGCCAGATCGCGTGAGCGCTGCGACGCACGCCGGGCGGGGAGCCCGGGGTGGCGTGCTTGTACGTTCAGGGCACCTCTTCGACCCCCCGGTGGAGCCCTCGTGCCCCTTCGCTCCCGCGGCGGCCTCGGCCTCGGCCTGCGTTCGCTGCTCGTCTCCCTGCTGGTGTTGGCGCTTGGCGCCCCCACCGCGATGGGGCAGTCCCTCAAGGACAAGGAAGCCGAAGCCAATCGGCTGCGGGGCGAGATCGAGGTGCTCCTCGTCAGCCTCGAAGGTGCAACGCAACGCTTCGAGGCCGTCCAGGCCAAGGTCAACGAACTCAGCGCCCGGCGCGACGAGCTGACCGCGGCGATCGCCGCGTCGAGCGACGCGCTGGGTCAGCAGGCTCGCACGCGTTACAAGTTGGGCACCACGCCCAGCATGGCGATGTTCCTCGGCGGCGCCGACGACATCACGCAGCGCGTCTCGCTCATGGCGATCATCGAGTCACGCCAGTTGGCCACCCTGCAGCAGGCCAGCGGCCTGCGCGGCAGCCTCGCCTCGACCGAGACCATCCTCACCGACCGGGTCGCCGAACTCGCGTCCCTCACCGCCGACCTCGACACGCAACAGGCGGAGCTGACCAAGCGGCTCTCGTCGGTCGAGAGCCAGGTCGCGGACCTGCGTGCACGCGACGCCCGACAGAAGACCATGAGCCGTGGGGCGCAGAACGGCACGTACGCCTGCATCCTCGATCGCGGGGCCTACTCCTACATCGACTCGTGGGGCTACGCCCGCTCCGGCGGACGCAGCCACAAGGGCACCGACGTCATGGCGCCCCGTCGCGCGAAGGTCTACGCGTTCACCAACGGCCGCATCTCACGCATGAAGAGTGGCGGCATCGGCGGGACGGTCCTGTATCTGCAGGGCGATGACGGGCACCGTTACTACTACGCCCACCTCGACGGCTTCGCCGCGGGGATCTCGCCGGGCAAGCGCGTCGAGGCCGGTGAGTTGATTGCCTACAACGGCAGCACGGGCAACGCCCAGTACAGCGCCCCCCACGTCCACTTCGAGGTCCATCCCGGCGGGGGTGGCGCGACGAACCCGTACCAGTGGCTCCGGCCGGTCTGTCCCTGATCGAGCTCAGCCCCGGCGACTTGCCGCCGACGTGAACACTGCCAGCAGCCATCCCAGGAGCACCCCTTGCGTGCGAACTACAAGCCCGTCGACCCGGACAAGCAGCGTCGGGAGATGCAGCGCGAGTTCAAGAACTTCAGCAAGAGCGAGCCCAGCCCGGAGCGCACCGAACGCCTCGCCGAGTTCACGCGTGAAGCCCACGACGAACGCCAGCTGAACATGGCGATGCACACCGCCGCCATGTGCCTCGAGGACGACCCCGACGCACCCACGCTGCTGATCGCCGCGTACGACCAGGACGAGCAGGACATGGAGGTCCGGCTGCGTTCGTGGACCGACCTCGCGGACCTCGCTCGCTACATCGACCGGCCGGACATCGTCGAGTTGGCGAACGACCGGCTGCAGGCTGACGCGGAAGCCTGGGTTCGTGCCGCCCCCGAGACCGAGCAGCGGACCATCCTTCGCACCCTCGCCAGCGTGAAGGACCGCGGCTTCGCGGACACCATCAAGGACAAGATCACGTTCGGCTGAGCCGCCCCCAAAACGTCGAACGCCACCGCAGTTCGGGTGGCGTTCGCTCGTCTTTGCCGGCCTTGTCTCAGGCGCCGCTGCGGTGCTGCTCGATCAGGCGGTGCACCTCACGGGCGCGATAACGACGGTGCCCACCGAGGGTGTGCAACGCCATGAGCTTGCCGGCGTCGGCCCAGCGGGTGACCGTCTTGGGGTCGACACCGAAGAGCTTGGCGACCTGGCCCGGCGTCAACAGTTCGTCGACCTCGGGTGATGGACCGAAGGACGCCTCGGTCGAGCGATATGAGTGGAGATTGTCATCCACGATCTGGACTCCTGTCCGACCGCGAAGGGGGGAACGACGCGGCGATGCGGATCATCGAGATCTGCACGTTCCTCCAAGTTTGGCGAAATCTCTGCGTTTGTCATGCACCAATGGCCCGAAATTGTTGGCAGCTCTTCCCAATGTCGTCGTTCCGTGACCGAAATGGGCGCCGAACGGGGCAAGACGGACACTGGCGACCTCTCTCCGCGAGAAACCTGGCCAAATTGTCGTTTCTGACGGCTTTGAAAACGCGAGCGACAGGCGCGCATTCGCCCGACTTGGGGCCTTTGTGCGCCCGAGCGGCCGTTGACGCCACCACCAAGCGGACGGCAACTACCCTCCCCCACGAGCCGAGATCCCGGCTCGAAAACCTCTGCTGCGACCCCGCGATCCGGGGCGCGGTCGCGTGCGGCCCCCACCCACAGGGCACGGCATGCCAGACACAGGAGCACCACGGTGAAGGGACCCTTCGAGTTGCTGCGCGGCCATGAACAGGTCGTGTTCGGCGAGGACGCGGCTTCCGGTCTGCGTTGCATCATCGCCATCCACTCGACCGCCCTCGGGCCGGCCCTCGGCGGGACACGGATGTATCCGTACGCCTCCGAACAGGACGCCCTCGTGGACGTCCTTCGGCTGTCACGTGGCATGTCGTACAAGGCCGCCTGCGCCGGCCTCGACCTCGGCGGCGGCAAGGGCGTCATCATCGGCGACCCGGCCACGGACAAGTCCGAGGCCCTGCTTCGTGCCTATGGCCGCTTCGTGGAGACCCTTGGCGGGCGCTACATCACCGCCTGCGACGTGGGCACGTCCCCCGCTGACCTGGCCATCGTCGGGCGCGAGACCCGCTGGGCCACCGGCGCCGAGGAGGTCTTCGGCGGCTCGGGCGACTCCGGCAAGATGACCGCGTACGGCGTCTACCTGGGGATGAAGGCCACGGCCCGCAAGCAGTTCGGGTCCGACGACCTCTCGGGGCGCCACATCGCCGTGCAGGGTCTGGGCAAGGTCGGGCGTCGCCTGGCCGGTCACCTCATGAAGGACGGGGCGAAGCTCACCGTCGCGGACGTCAACGAGGAAGCCACGGGCGCACTCGAGAACGCCGGCGCGACCGTGGTCTCGCCCGACGAGATCCTGTTCGTCGACGCAGACATCCTCTCCCCCAACGCGCTGGGCAACGTGCTCAACAGCGACACGATCAGCAAGCTGCAGGTCCAAGCGGTCTGCGGCGGGGCGAACAACCAGCTCGGCAAGGACGGCGACGCCCAGTTGCTGGCCGACGCCGGGATCCTCTACGCGCCCGACTACGTCGTGAACTCCGGCGGGCTCATCAACGTCTCGGACGAACTCGAGCCCGGTGGCTACTCGCCCGAGCGTTGCCTCAAGCGCGCCAACCAGATCGACGACACGCTCATGGAGATCTTCGAGCTCGGCACCCGCGAGGGCATCAACACCGAGGTCGCGGCAGAGCGCGTCGCCGAGGCCCGCATGGCCAACGTCGGCCGCCTCCGCAGCGTCTGGCTGCCCAGCACCCGCTGACTGGCGCTCAACACACGCGCAACACGCTCACACGCGACCGGCCCCGGCAACGGCGGCCGGTCGCGGGCGTTTCAGAGGCCGGTGACGCCTTCGCCCTCGACGACCTCGCCGAGGACCCACGACGGGACACCGCGCTGCTCCAGCAAAGCGAGGGCGGCGTCAACGGCCGACGGGGCGACCATCGCGACCATGCCGACGCCGCAGTTGAAGGTGCGCCACATCTCGTCGCGAGCCACCGGGCCGTGCTCCTCGAGCCAGCTGAAGACCTCGGGCCAGGCGTAGGACGACGGGTCGAGGTGGCAGCCCAGGCCGTCGGGCAGGACGCGCGGCAGGTTGCCGGGCAGGCCGCCACCGGTGACGTGGCACAGCGCGTGCAGGTCCTCGGCCAGGTCGGCGTGCAGGGCGAGGCAGTCCAGGGCGTAGATCCGCGTCGGCTCCAGCAGCACGTCACCGAGGGATCGGGACAGGCCGTGGTTCTCGGCGAGGTCGTAGCCCTCGATGATCCGACGAACCAGCGAGTAACCGTTGGAGTGGACGCCCGAGGACGCCATGGCGATCACGACATCGCCCGCCTGCACCCGCTCGGGTGAGAGCATCCGCGACCGCTCGACGACGGCGACACCGAAGCCGGCGAGGTCGAACTCGTCGTCCTCGAGCAGGCCCGGGTGCTCGGCGGTCTCGCCGCCGACCAGGGCACAGTTGGACTGCGCGCAGCCCTCGGCGATGCCGCGGACCAGGTCGGCGACGCGGTCCGGGTCGAGCTTGCCGACGGAGACGTAGTCGTTGAAGAAGAGCGGTTCTGCACCGGAGACCACCAGGTCGTCGACGACCATGGCGACCAGGTCGATCCCGACGGTGTCCAGCTTCCCCAGGCGACGGGCGAGGTCGACCTTCGTGCCGACGCCGTCGGTGCCGGAGACCAGCACGGGCTCGGAGTACTTCGAGGGGTCGAAGGCGAACATTCCGCCGAAGCCGCCGATGCCGCCGATGACCTCGGGGCGCTGGGCCCGCTTGAGGACGTCACTGAGCAGCTCAACCGAACGGTCCGCCGCGTCGAGGTCGACCCCGGCGTCGGCGTAGGACACGCCCTCGCGGTCGGAGGGGGACGAGCTGGC
>CBDTZE010000189.1:0-4826 GCA_965364815.1 uncultured Nitriliruptoria bacterium
CCGCCGCATCGAGGCCCTGACCGGCATCGACGCCTTCCGGCACGCCGCCTCCGAGATGCTCATCGCGCAGGAGATCGGCCAGCTGCTCGGCGTCCGGACCGGCGAGGCCATCGAACGCGTGCACGCCCTGATGGGCTCCCTGAAGACCGCGGAGAAGCAACTGGCTGACGTTCGTCGCCAGGCCCTGCTGGGCCAGGCTGGCGAGCTGGCGGCCTCCGCAGACCGCGACGGTTCCGGACTCGCGGTCGTGACCGCGGCCCTTGACGGGGTCGGCGCCGATGACCTGCGTGCCCTGGCCAACGACGTGAAGTCGCGGCTGGGGGAACAGGCGATCGTGGTGCTCGGCGCACGGACGGACGATGGCAAGGCACTGCTCATCTGCACCGTCAGCAAGGACCTCGCCGACCAAGGCATCCAGGCACGCCCGATCCTGCACCCGGCGGCCCAGGTCGTCGGTGGCGGCGCCGGAGGCAAGGGCGACATGGCCCAGGCCGGTGGCAAGGACGGCAGCAAGCTCGACGAGGCGCTGCGTGTCGCGGCCGAGCAGGCTCGCGCCGCCGTCAGCGCCTGACGATGGCACGCAACGACGGCGACGACCTGCCCCATGACGGACGAGTCCTGGGCGTCGACCTCGGCGAGGTTCGCACCGGCCTGGCCCTCACCGACCTCGGTCAGGTCATCGCGAATGCACACTCGACGCTCGACGGCGGGCCAAGGTCAGACAAGGGCTGGGCGCTCGTGATCCACGAGGCCGCGACGGAGCAGGAAGTCGTCGGCATCGTCGTCGGCCTCCCGCGTAGTCTCAGCGGCCGCGACGAGGCGCCCGCACAGCGGGCCCGCCGGATCGCCAAGGCGTTGCGGGGGCATGGCTGGCCTGTCGCGCTGATCGATGAACGCTTCACCACGACCGAGGCCGAGCGCGTGATGATCCAGGCCGGCACTCGCCGCAAGGCCCGCAAGCAGGCCATCGACCGGGTGGCCGCTGCGGTCATCCTGCAGTTCTGGCTCGACGGACGACGCATGGCAGGACGCCGATGAGTGACATGGACCAAGACGACCATCGGTTCGATGACTCGCACGCTTGGGCCGACGAGTCCGTGGACGAGCCACGCCGAAAGCGTTTCTCGACCGGGTCCAAGGTCTTCGTCGTCCTGCTGGCCCTGATCGTCGGCGCCGTGTTCTGGGGCCTCGGGTACGTCAACGGCCTGCTCGACGGCGAGCCGGGCCCCGGCGACCCGGTCGCGTACGAACTCACGCGGGGATCCAACACGACGGCCATCGGCGAGGACCTCGAGGCCGAGGGCGTACTGACGAGCGCCTTTGCCTTCCGGCTTGTCGCTCGGTCGCGTGACGTCGGATCGTCACTGCAGGCCGGCAGCTACGAGTTCGAGACCGGGATGTCCGTTGACGAGGTCATCGACATCCTGCTCGCCGGTCCCGCCGTCGCCGAGTCCTACCGCTTCCGGGTGGAGGAAGGGTTGGCCGTCGTGCTGACCCTCGACCGCCTGGCCGCCCAGACGCCCTTTGAGGTCGCGGACTTCCAGGAGATCCTCGACGACCGTCGCGCCGCGGACGGCAACGCCGAAGGCCTGCTGCGCCTGCCAGAGTGGGTGCCACCGCTGAGTTCGTTCGGTCCCGAGGTCCGGCAGCCCTTCGAAGGGCTGTTGTTCCCGGAGACGTATGAGGTCTTCACGGACGCCACGGCACTGCAGATCCTGCAGCGCATGGTCGACCAGCTCGACCGGGTGATGGGTGAGGTGTCCGCTGACGACCTCGCCGCCATGGAGGCTCGGGGCCTGTCGCAGTACGACGCGCTCAGCATCGCGTCACTGGTCGAGCGCGAGACGCGGGTGAACGCCGAACGACAGATCGTCTCCGGCGTGATCCGCAACCGCCTCGAGGACGGGATGCTGCTCCAGATCGACGCCACGGTGCTCTACGCCCGTGGTGAGCACACCGAGCGCGTCCTGACGTCCGACACGCAGATCGACTCGCCCTACAACACCTACCAGGTGGTCGGTCTGCCGCCGACGCCGATCTCCGGCATGGGGCGGGCGTCCCTGTTGGCTGCGTTCCGGCCCGATGACGTGTCCTTCGTCTACTACGTCGTTGCACCCGAGTGCGACGGCACCCACCGGTTCGCGGACACCCTCGACCAGCACAACGCCAACGTGCGGGCCTTCCAGGCGGCGGGCCGCTGCGCATGACCTCGGGCGCGGTGCCCCGGCGACTCGGGATCCTCGGGTGGCCGGTGGAGCACTCGCGTTCGCCGGCGATCCACGGGGCGGTGCATGCCGCGTTGGGGATCGACGCCGCCTACGAACTGCTGCCGGTCGCGCCGACGGACCTTGCGTCCGCCGTTGTCGGGCTCGGGGCGCTGGGGTTTCTCGGGGCGAACGTGACGGTCCCGCACAAGGAAGCGGTCCTGCCGCTGTGCGACGTGCTCACGGACGAAGCGGCGTTGGTCGGGGCGGTCAACACGCTGCACTGGACGGCCGAGGGTCTGGTCGGTGACAACACCGATGCGCGCGGGTTCGTGGCCTCCCTCGACGAGGACGCACCCGGTTGGGAGGGTCCGGCCCTGGTCTTCGGCACCGGGGGAGCGGCGCGGGCCGCGGTGGTCGGACTGGCGCGACGGGGCGTCGAGGTGCTGGTGGCGGGGCGTCGACCGGCACGTGCGCAGGACCTTGCTGACCTCGCCGAACGTGCCGGGGCGCCGGCCTCGTCCTCGGTCGCAGACCTCGAGGGTGCGGTGCAACGGGCACGACTGGTGGTCAATGCGACGCCCCTGGGGATGAAGGGTGAGGACCTGCCGGCAGCGCTGATGGCCCTGCGGGTCGGCCAAACGGCCGCGGACGTGGTCTACGTCCCAACGGACACGCCGTTCCTGTTGGCCGCGGCCGCAGCCGGCGCGATCCGGGTCGGTGGACTCGGGATGTTGGTGCACCAAGCGGCACTTTCGGCCGCTCGTTGGCACGGCGTGGAACCCCCGGTGGACGCCTGCCGTTCTGCTGTGTGACGTTCCATTTCCCACCAGCGCCGCGCGCCGCCGGCTTTTCGGGTTACATGTGGGCAGTGTGTTGCCGATGATGAAGATGTTGCTCACGCGGACCGACCGTGCCGGTTGGTCCGTCGTGGGATCCCAGATGCGCCGATCCGTGCGTTCTGGTGGCATGATGAGGCCCTGCGGACAGCCAACGGGAACGGGAGACGAGGCCTGATGCGGCAGCTCGGACAGATTCTCGTCGATGAAGGCCTTCTCTCGGAGGCTGACCTCAGTGAGGCCGTGGCCATCCAGCAGGCCGACGGAGGCTCCCTCGGCCGCATCCTCGTGGAAAAGGCCTACATCACCGAGCGCGACCTGGTGGCCGCCGTTGCCACGCAGATCGGCATGGAGTTCGTCGACCTCAGTGAAGAGCAGGTCGACCCCCGCGCCGTGACCGCCATCAGCGACACGATCGCCAAGCGTTACCACGCCCTCCCGTTCCGCGTGGATGACGACGGCCGACTCGTCGTCGCCATGAGCGACCCGGCCAACGTGTTCGCGATCGACGACATCCGGACGATCACGGGGCGCGACGTGCGTGCCGTCGTCGCCACGAAGGACGACATCAACGAGGCCATCAAGCGGTATCACCGCATGGCCGACGACATCGAAGCCCTCGCCGACGAGTTCGGGGTGGACGAGGTCGACAACGACCTCAAGGGCCTGACGGAGGTCGCCGAAGAGGCCCCGATCGTCAAGTTCGTGAACCTCCTGATCTCCCAGGCCGTGAACGACGGCGCCTCGGACATCCACATCGAGCCGGGGGAGCGCGACCTGCGCGTTCGCTACCGCATCGACGGTGTGCTCTCCGAGGTCATGCGTTCGCCGAAGAACATCCAGTCCGGCGTCATCTCCCGCCTGAAGATCATGGCCGACGTCGACATCGCCGAACGCCGCAAGCCGCAGGACGGCCGCATCTCGATCGCCTTCGGCGGCAAGGCCGTCGACCTGCGTTTCTCGACGCTGCCCACGGTCTACGGCGAGAAGATCGTGATGCGCATCCTGGACAAGTCGTCCATCCTGCTCACGCTCGAAGACCTCGGCTTCCTGCCGGACAACCTCAAGCGCTACGCCGAGGCCTACAACAAGCCCTACGGCATGATCCTGGTGACCGGACCCACAGGTTCCGGTAAGTCCACGACGCTCTACGCGACGCTGAACAAGGTCAACCGGCCCGAGATCAACATCATCACGGTCGAGGACCCGGTCGAGTACCGCCTCGACAACATCAACCAGGTGCAGGTCAACCCGAAGGCCGGCCTGACGTTCGCGACGGCCCTGCGGTCCATCCTGCGTCAGGACCCGGATGTCGTGCTCGTTGGTGAGATGCGTGACCACGAAACCGCGCAGATCGGCATTGAAGCCGCGCTCACGGGTCACCTCGTGCTCTCCACGCTGCACACCAACGATGCGGCGTCGGCCGTCACTCGTCTGACCGAGATGGACATCGAGCCCTTCCTCGTCGGATCGGCGTCGGACGCCGTGCTGGCCCAGCGACTCGCGCGACGTCTTTGCAAGAAGTGCGCCATCATGGAACGCCCGGAGCACGAGTTGCTGGAGCAGGCCGGGTTCGCACAGGACATCATCGATGCACGGCCGGAGATCCCGATGGCCGTGGGCTGCAAGGCCTGCAGCAACACCGGTTACAAGGGCCGACTCGCAGTCCACGAGGTCATGACGGTGTCCGAGGAGATCCAGCGTCTCTGCGTCAAGCGGGTGGCCAGCGACGAGATCAAGGCCCTGGCCATCGAGCAGGGCATGACGCCGCTGCGCGACGATG